>JANPCT010000109.1:0-2561 GCA_031431095.1 Acidobacteriota bacterium
GACGGTGACGGTCACTTCTTTGCCGTCCGTCGACTTCATCATGAGGTGATCGGGCGCCGCCATGGTGACGGTGCCCATCACCTTGTGTTCGTGCGCCGCCGCTGACCCTGCGCTCGCAACGAAGGCCAGCATGGCGATACCGAGCAGTCTGTGCGTCATTGTCCGCCTCCTCCGTGCTTGTGCATCGGAGCGGGGACGATCGGGTCTCCGCCCTTGAGAAATTCGTCCGGGTCGATGCCGTTGTCGTTCGGACTCCTTGGGTTCAGCGCTCGCATCGCCGCCGTCTCCTCCGGCGACAGTTTCGGCAGATGCCGCACGAACTGCACCAGATGCCAGCTCGCCTTTTCACTCTCCGGCCCGCCGTCTCCCCACGCGGGCATGCCGGTCAACGGCACGCCGTTCTCGATGATGTAGAAAATCTCGCCGTCGCTCAGCGACTGCGTGCCGGCCAGCCGCATGTCGGGCGCCTTGGGGTACAGGCCGCGCCCCATCTCCGTGTCGCCGCCGCCATCGTTGCCGTGGCACATGGCGCAGTGATCGGCGAAGTGCCCGAGGCCGGCGCGCAGCGTCGCCGCCGTCTGCGGCAGGGTATTCACCCGGCGGCTCGCGCTCGCAGGGATGGCAAGGCGCCGGGCGCCCCTGGCCAGGGCGGTCTCGAGTCGCCCTGGTGTCGCTCGTGCCGAAAATCCGTGGCCGCGAACGAAGGCGTACCCGATCGCCGCCGCAACCGCAGCGAACACGAACAGCGCGACGATGGCCTGTAGCGCGACTCGGGACGTCATTTCATGTCGTGCCCGGCCATCGGTTGTGACATCCGCATGTTCGACATCCGTCCCATCGTACCCGCCGGTGGACGGAGACGGAAGAATACCTGGAAGGACACGGGGTGCGAGCCGTGCGTCGGCTTCAACACGTCAGGCACGGCGTAGACCGTCACCGCCGCACCCACGGCCCCCTCGAATCCCCGCCACTTGCCGACGTCCCGCACGGCGCCGCCCGTGAAGGCCGCGAGTGGAGACCTGAGATCCGCGCCGGCAGGCACCAGCGTTCCGGCGAGCAGCGGCTCGGCCTCGAGCTGCAGGACCTCGGCGCGGCCGTACGCCGCCGTCGCGCCGACCCGTCTGGTGGCCTCCGCGAATACGGCGTTACGGCGTCCGTGATGCGTGGCGTTGACGCCGTAGCCGAAGGTCACCGCCGTCATGTCCGGACCCGCCTGCCGCGTCCACGACGCCGATGCCGTCGTCCGCTGCACGTTCCCCTCTTCGAGCTCCTCGGGCTCGACGAGCCGCCCGGTCGAGACCTGCAGTTCCCACTGCGGTGCCGGCTTGTACCACAGACGCGCCGAGACCGAGTCCATGCGGCCGAAGTCGAAATTCCAGCGGTTCTCGTCCGGCTCGCGTCCGTTGAAGAGCGAGCCTTCGAGGACGAACGGGCCTCGATCGATCGCCGCGGTGACGACGCCGAACGCGATGTGCGTCGAATCAAGAGTGTGGTGGCCGAGCGGCGCGAAAGGATTCTCCATCGAGGACGCGCGGTGCATGAAGGCAACCGGACCGAGGGCCGGCTCACCCGCCGGGCCTCCCGCGAGCGTGAAGCCGGTCTGATCGTTTACGGCGTAGCGCCACACGGCGGCCAGCTGCATGAACAGATCGTGCGGATGCTGGCGGTCGATGAGCGGTTTGCCGTCGAGCGATTCGCCGACCTGGAAGATCTCGCGATAGCCCGCCTTGCCGACGGTCGCTGGATCCAGACTGAGCATGCTGGTCAGCGTCAGCTTCGATCGGCCGGAGGTCTTTGTCGCCATGCCCATCCACCAGTTGGGCACGCGAAACTCGTCACCGCCGCGCGGACCACCCTGGTGGTTGAACAATCCGAACACAACGCCGTCCTGCATCAACTGCCACGTCGGCTCATCGGGCATGGCCATACCGGGGTGATGCTGATGCGCAGCGGGTTCCTGCGCGAATCCCACCGCCGGCGTCAGGATGGCAACGCTCAACGTCCACGCAACGAGACGACTTCGAACACGAACACCAATAACGGACACTGCTCACACTCCCGATCATGAGAAATCACGCGCCGGCGCGACGCCACGTCACGGCGCTATGCACGGCACCCGTGCTTGTGTTTCGTGATCGACGAGCGCTCGTGCTCGTCGGATGGTGCCGTGAAGGACGGACTTGGAGTGGAGGTCTTACAAGCGCAGGGGCGCAACGGCGGGGCGAGCGAGACGGGGTGGAGACGAGGACGCCGATGAGATCAGGATTGCCGGGCCGGATGCGGCAATCGCGGCGGGCAATGCCACTGGCAATCCGGGTGACTGCTCAGACAGACGGTCGGTGGTGCGGACCGGCAAACCGGCGTCGAGGCTCCCGCGGTTGTCGCCGCACCCTGGCGGCGCCGGCGCGAGATGCACGATCGCCTCGTCGCCCGCCGCTGCCTCGTGACACACCGCGATCCCGTTCGTGACCGCCGAGGGCCTCGTCGTCTCGTGGCAGGAGATGACGCACGACAGCGCGGAGACATCGGTGCACAGCACACTGAATACCACCGCGACGGCC
>JANPCT010000110.1:0-8163 GCA_031431095.1 Acidobacteriota bacterium
GCCGAGGCAGTCTGCCGCGGCATGGAGTGCAGCTGCGACCGCTACTTCGAGATCTGGAACAACGTGTTCATGGAGTTCAACCGCCTGGCCGGCGGCGAGCTCCAGCCGCTGCCGGCGCTCTCGGTCGATACCGGCATGGGCTTCGAGCGCGTCACCTCGGTGCTGCAGAACAAGTTCTCGAACTACGACACCGACATCTTCATGCCGATCCTCGACGCGATCGGCGCGGCGGCGGGCCGCCAGTACACGCACGTCCACGGCGGCGGCGATCACCCGGACGTGTCGATGCGGGTCATCGCCGACCACCTGCGCGCCATGACCTTCCTCATCGCGGACGGTGTCGTCCCCTCCAACGAATGGCGCGGCTACGTCCTCCGGAAGATCATGCGCCGGGCCATGCGGCATGGCAAGAAGCTCGGCTTCACCGAGCCTGTCCTGCACTCGCTGGTCGACGTGCTCGTCGCCGAGATGGGCGACGCCTACCCCGAGCTCCGGCGCAACCGTGACACCGTCGTCCAGGTGGTGCGCAGCGAGGAGGAGCGATTCGACGTCGTGCTGACGTCAGGACTGCCGCGGCTCGAGGAAGCGCTGGACCGCGCGGCGGCGGCCGGCGCCAGCGTCCTGCCGGGTGACGATGCCTTCAGGATGTACGATTCGCTCGGCGTGCCGCTCGACTTCATGGAGGACATCGCCGGCCAGCGGGGCTTGTCGATCGACCGTGAGGGCTACGAGCGTGCCATGGACGGGCAACGCGAACGCGCCCGCGCGGGCAGCTCGTTCGATACGAAGAAGACGCAGGAGTTCGTATTCGACTCGGACGACAGCCGTACCGCCGCAATCGCCCCTGGCGATCAGTTCGAAGGCTACGCCCGCACGTCGATCTCCGGCGTCCCGGTCGTAGGGGTTTTTGACGCAGAGCGCCGCCAGACCGGCGAACTGAAGGACGGCCAGAGCGGATTCATCGTCCTCGAGCGTACGCCTTTCTATCTCGAGTCCGGCGGACAGGTGTCGGACGGCGGGGTCATCGCGACCGACGCGACCGGGGCGCTGGCGCAGGTCACGGGTCTCGTCCGCCTCGCGGCCAACGCCCCCCGCGCGCATCGCGTCAAGGTCTCGGCGGGCTCCTTCAAGGCCCGCGATATCGTCACCGCCGCCGTCGACGATGCCAGTCGCGATGCGACGCGGCGCAATCACACCGCGACGCACCTCCTGCATGCCGCGCTGCGCCAGGTGCTGGGCACGCACGTGAAGCAGGCGGGGTCGCTGGTCTCTGCCGACCGGCTGCGCTTCGACTTTCAGCACTTCGCCGCCATCCCGCGCCAGGAGCTCGACCGCATCGAGCGGATCGTCAACGAGCAGGTGATCCGCAACACGCCGGTGCAGACGGACGTGAAGTCCACGCAGGAGGCGATGGCCTCCGGCGCGATGGCGCTGTTCGGCGAGAAGTATGGCGATCGCGTGCGGGTCGTCTCCGTCGGCGACGGGTCATTCAGCAGGGAACTGTGCGGCGGGACGCACGTCTCGGCGACCGGCGACATCGGAGTCTTCATCATCACGCAGGAGAGCGGCGTCGCCGCGGGCGTGCGCCGGATCGAGGCGCTGACGGGGACAGGCGCGGTGGCGTGGCACCAGCAGCAGCGCGTCGCTTTAGACCGGCTCGTCGGCGCGCTCAACACCACGCCGGACCAGGCGATCGACATCGTGCAGCGTCTGCAGGCGGACGCCAGGCGCCTGACGCGGGAAGTGGACGCGCTGAAAATGAAGGCGGCGCTTGGCGGCAGCACGCGCGGCAGCGCCGGCGCCGCGGAGGACGACACGCGCGAGATCAAGGGCGTCAAGATCCTGGCGCGCCGCGTCAGCGGCATGGAGAAAGCCGGGCTGCGCGCGCTCTCCGATTCGCTTCGCGATCGTCTCGGCAGCGGCATCGTCGTCATCGCGTCAGAAAACGACGGCAAGGTCGCACTCGTGGTGTCGGTCACGAAGGACCTCACGGCGCGGGTGCAGGCCGGACGGATCGTCAAAGCGATCGCCCCGATCGTCGGCGGCAGCGGCGGCGGCCGGCCCGAGTTCGCTGAAGCCGGCGGCAAGGATCCGTCGAGGATCGACGAGCTGATCGCAAAGGCCCCGGCCGCAATCGGCGCCCTCCTCTAACCGCCTGCCGGAACCTACCTTTTCGTAATCTCAACTACAGAACCGTTCCGCCGGGGGCGATAAATCCCCGTAACTTGTTGACCCGGCGCGGCCGGGGCTTTGCGTTGTGCACTAGCACCGGACGACGGATCACCCCATGTTCAGAATCACGCTGCTCGCCCTCGCGCTCTGCGCGTCGACGCCTTCGCTGGCGCTCGCGCAGCTGTACTCGTGGCACGATGCGACCGGGCGGCTGATCATCTCCGACACGCCCAAGGCTCCGTCCGCGACGACCTACTCGGTGGCCTTCGTGGGTACTGCCTTTGGCGCAACGAAGCAGGTCTTGAACCGGAGGGCCGGGGACTACGACGCCGTCATTGCGGAGCACTCGGCCCAGCACGCGCTGAACCCCGATTTCGTCCGCGCTGTCATCCAGGCGGAGTCGGCCTTCAACCCGCGCGCGCGATCGATCAAGGGGGCGATGGGACTCATGCAGTTGATGCCCGCCACCGCCGCGGTGTATCGGGTGACGGACGCCTACGATCCGGTGCAGAACATCCGCGCCGGAGTCGCGTACCTGAAGAGCCTGATGACGCGGTTCGACGACGACGTCTCGCTGGCGCTGGCCGCATACAACGCAGGCCCCGGCGCCGTCGAGAAATACGGCCGCACCGTGCCGCCGTACAGGGAGACGCGCAGCTACGTGGCGCGCATCCGAAGCAACAGCGGCACCGATGGCGCCGGGCCCGCGACGCGGCTGTACCGCAGCGTCCAGGTGGTCAACGGCGAGGAGCACGTCCGCTACACCAACAAGCCCATCGCCGGCGCCACCGTCGTCCCCGCCATCGGCCCCCGCTGACACAGCGCCGGCCCAGCTGCCGGCTCGGTCCCGTCATCGCCTTGCGGCCCAATTTCTGGTAGTAGTACTCGCAGTCCGAACGCCAAACCAGAAACTGCAAACTACAAGACCAATTGAAATGCGCCTGGATGTGTGGCTCGACGTCGCCTGCCTGTTTCGCACTCGCTCCGAGGCGACGAGGGCCTGCAAGGCCGGCAAGGTGGACGTCAACGGGCAAGGCACCAAGCCGCACCGTGAGGTAAAAGCGGGCGATGAGATCGAAATCACGTGGCGCTTTGGACGCCGGCAGAACGTAATCGTCCTGGGCCTGGCGGAAAAACACCTGCCCAAGGCTGAGGCGCGGCTCCTCTACGAGGACGTCACCCCGAAACCGACGCCCGAGGAGGTCGAGTTGCGCCGTATGGCCAGGCTGGTGGCCCCGTTTACCCGTCCGCAAGGCTCGGGCGCTCCGGACCGCCGTGAGCGGAAGGCACTAAATCGACTGAAAGGACGGACGTAGGGAACGAACCTGGCCGAGCTTTGCCTATGGTAGAATCAATAGTTTATGGCCAGCCACGAATCCGCAATCAAAGCGCACCGGCAGAACCTCATCAAGCGTGAGGCGAATCGGCAGTATCGGACACGCCTCCGCGGCGCCCTCCGCGCCATCCGCACCGCCATCGATTCGGGAGATCCGGCGAAGGTGAAGGACGCGCTCCGCGACACCATCTCACTCGTCGACAAGATGGCCGGCAAGAAGGTCATTCACCGCAATGCCGCCGCGCGCTACAAGTCGCGCCTGGCCAAGCGGGTGACGAAGCGCGCGTCGGCGTCAGCGACGGCTTAGAGCGCCCTCCGGTTCGCCTCAGCGGCTGTAGCGGCCGGGGCGTTCCCGCGACGGCGGCGCGCACAATTCCACCACCAGGCGCTCCAGCAGGACCCTCGGGTCTCCTCCCGAGCTTTTGAGGTCGAGATCCGTGCGGAACACCGCGTCGATGGCAGCTGGAATGCGGCGGGAATCGGCCATCTTGTCGCGGACGAACCACGCCAGCTGACCAAGAATCTGGTACGACACGCCACCGGCGTCGAGCGCCATCGCCAACTGCCGCAGCGCTTCTTTTGCATTGCCGTTCTGGATTGCGTTCGTGACGGCCCAGTCGTCCTGCGCGGTCTCGGCGCTGACGATCTCCTGCGCATCGGCCAGCGTGATCGTCGGCTTGCCGACGGTGTAGAGCGTCAGTCTCTCGATGTCGCCCCTGAGCCGGACGATGTCGAAGCCGGCGCGGCCTGCGACCAGCCGTGCCGCGGCGGGATCGATTTGCTGACCCGACTCGGCGACCGCCTTCTTCACCATGACCTCCGCGGTGCGTCCCGCGGACCGCAGGTCCGCTCCGCGCGAGTCGCGTCCGGCCTTGAGACCCCAGCATTCGATCACCGTCGCGTGCTTGAGAACTTCCTTGCCCAGGCGGCGCGATTTGTCGATGTCGGTTGCGACGAGCACCAGGGTCGTCGACCTACCCGGCGCCTTGACGTAGTCGGTCAGGGCATCGGTGTCGGCAGCGGGCTCCGCCTCGCCGTCATCGTCGGCTTCTTCGGCGGGCTTGCCGCCGCGCCGCTTCGGTTTCAGGATGCGTTCAGCACGCAGGACGAGCACGACGCGGCGCTCCCCCATCATCGGCAGCTGCCGCGCGGCTTCGACGATCCCTGCCGGCGACGTGCCCTTCTCACCGGCGTAGATGCGCTCCAGGTTGAACGCGCGGAGTTCGTCCTCGATGACGGCGGCGATCTCTCCGGCAAGCCGCGCCATCTCGGCCTCGTCGTCGCCGAGGATCAGATAGACGGGGTCGAGCGCCCCGTTCCTGATCGCCGCGCGGAGTTCGGTCACTGACGCGGCCGGCATGGGGACTAGAACGCCTCGAGGATTGCGCTGACGAGGGCGCGCGCGAACTCGTTGGCCATTCGCTCGCGGGCATTCACGTCCTGCCCGAGGAACGTAGTCGTGTCGAGCGCGTTGGTCGGGTTGAGCGCGAACTCCTCGCGATACTGCATCGACGGGTTCGTCCACAGCACCTTGTTCGCGCGCATGTCGCGGAACTCCACGCTGGCGCTGAGCGTCAACGCGTAGCGCGTCGCCTGCTGACTGGTATTGAACGCGACAGGCGTCAACGTGACGGACGTGATCGTGCCGGTCAGCACCGCGTCCACGCCGATGCTGTCGGGGACGATGGTGTACTTCCCGCGTCCGATGAACTCGCTGCGCACCCGATCGGTGACCTGTCGATCGAGGTCGAACACGGCGGTGCTGTTGACGAACGGCGGCACGCCGATGCGCTGAATGTACGCCGGCAGGAACGAGCCGCGTCCGGCGAGCGAGTAACCGCATGCCGTGTGAGCCAGCAGCCCGATGACCAGCGCGACCCGTGACAGGTGTCTCATCTTCAACCCACTACGATGCTGACAAGCCTGCCGCGGGCGACGACCACCTTCTTGACCGTCTTGCCATCGAGGTACGGGCGAATCTGCGCGTCCGCGAGCGCGGCCTCGCGCAGCGCGTCGTCGCCGATGTCGGCGGCAACGGTGATGCGGCCCCGAACCTTGCCGTTGACCTGGACCGGCACGACGATCTGGTCCGCCCGGGCGACGGCGGCGTCGAATTCAGGCCAGCCGGCGCTGACGATTCCGGCCGGGTGGCCGAGGATCTCCCAGAGCTCCTCCGCCATGTGGGGCGTGAACGGCGACAGCATGCGCACCAGAGCCTCGACCGCTTCCTTCAGCACCGCGATGGTGGCCGGGCGCGCGATGATACCGACCTCCTCGGCCTCTTCGCCGAGCGGCACCGAACGGCCCGGCCCGCAGAAGGCATACAGCTCGTTCACCAGCTCCATCATCGAGGACACGGGCGTGTTCAGGTGCACGCGATCGAGGTCCGCGGTGACGCGCTTGATCGTCTCGTGAGTCTTGCGGCGCAGCGCGCGCTCGGCGTCGTTCAGCTCGAGCGTGCCTGGCGCCGGAATGCCCTGCCCGCCTATCGTTTCCGCCAACGAGTCGGTGAGGCGCCACACCCGGGAGAGGAATCGCCAGCTGCCCTCGAGTCCGGTGTCCGACCATTCGATCTCCTTCTCGGGCGGCGCGACGAACATGACGTACAAGCGCAGCGCGTCGGCGCCGAACTTCTCGATCATGTCGTCGGGATCGACGACGTTCCCCTTGGACTTCGACATCACTTGGCCGCTCTTGAGGACCATGCCCTGCGTGAGCAGCCGCTCGAAGGGCTCGCTCAGGTGCGTCATGCCGAGGTCGCGGAAGACGCGCGTGAAAAACCGCGAGTAGATCAGGTGCAGAATCGCATGCTCGACGCCGCCGCTGTAGAAGTCGACCGGTCCCCAATAGCTGACCTTTTCCGGATCGAACGGCAGGCTGTCGTTCTTCGGGTCACAGAAGCGGAAGAAGTACCACGATGAATCGACGAAGGTGTCCATCGTGTCGGTCTCGCGCCGCGCATCGCCGCCGCACGAGGGGCACGTGGTGTTGACGAACTCGGGCACATGCGCGAGGGGCGAATCACCCTTGCCGCTGAACTCCTGGATTTTCGGCAGCACAACGGGAAGGCTGTCGTACGGCACCGGCACCATGCCGCACTTGTCGCAGTAGATCACCGGGATCGGCGTGCCCCAGTAGCGTTGGCGCGAGATGCCCCAGTCCTTGAGCCGGTACTGGACGGTGCTCTCGCCGATGCCTCGCGCCTGGGCGTCCGCGGTCATGCGGCGGTTCGCCTCCTCCCACGGCAAACCGTCGTATTCACCGGAATTGACCAGCGCCCCGTCACCCGGGTGCGCCTCGGTCATCGTGGCGGCGTCGAGTGACTGCCCGTCCCTGGTGACGACGGCCGTCACCGGCAGCTGGTATTTGCGCGCGAACTCGAAGTCGCGCTCGTCGTGCCCCGGGACGCCCATCACGGCGCCGGTCCCGTAGTCCACCAGCACGAAGTTCGCGACCCAGATCGGCACCGGCTTGCCGGTGAACGGGTTGACGGCCGTCCGTCCGGTATCGAAGCCTTCCTTCTCGACCGCTCCGGTCATCCGCGCGGTACGGTCCTGCGACGTGAACTTCGCCACGCTGGCGCGGAAGGCGGCGGGGTCCGGAGCCGCGGCGGCGAACTGCGCCACCAGCGGATGCTCAGGCGCGAGCACGATGAAGTTCGCACCGTAAATCGTATCGATCCGCGTCGTGAAGACCTCGATATCCGGCGCGAGCTGCGAGTCGCGGGCATCCGGATCAATCCTGAACCGCAGGCGCGCTCCCTCGGATCTTCCGATCCAGTTGCGCTGCATGGTGAGGACCTTCTCGGGCCAGTCGCCCAGCTCGCGCATGCCGTGCAGGAGATCGTCCGCGTAGTGCGTAATCCTGAAGAACCACTGCTCGAGATCGCGCGTCGTCACAGCGGTATTGCAGCGCCAGCAGGCGCCGTCGATGACCTGCTCGTTGGCCAGCACCGTGTTACAGCTCGGACACCAGTTGACGCTGGAGCGCTTGCGATAGGCAAGCTCCTTTTCCAGCATCTTCAAAAAGATCCACTGGTTCCACTTGTAGTAGTCGGGCAGGCAGGTGGCGATCTCCCGCTCCCACGCGTAGCTGATCCCCAGCCGCTGCAGCTGCCCCTTCATGTGCTCGATGTTCTCGATCGTCCACGTCTCGGGGTGGGTCCCGTTCTTGATTGCGGCGTTCTCGGCGGGCAGGCCGAACGCGTCCCAGCCGAAGGGATGCAGGACGTTGAAGCCTCGCATCCGCTTCACGCGGGCGACGACGTCGCCGATCATGTAGTTCCTGACGTGACCGACGTGCGCGTGACCCGATGGGTACGCGAACATCTCGAGGCAGTAGAACTTCGGCTTGGCCGGATCCTCGGTGACTTCGAAGGCGCGCGACGCCTTCCAGCGATCACGCCACTTCTTCTCGACAGTCTGGGGCTTGTACTCCGGCACGATCCTTAAATTATAGCGCCTCGTCGTCGCCGAGCACGGCCAGCGTCGCCTCGAGGCACGCCCGCAACGCGTCGAGGTCGTAGCCGCCTTCGGTCACGAGCGCCATCGGGCAGCCGAGGCGGACGGCCGTGTCGGCGAGGCTCTTCACCACGGCGCGTTAGCCGGCGGTTGTCATGCGCATGGACGCGAGCGGATCGGCCTCGTGCGCGTCGA
>JANPCT010000111.1:0-3213 GCA_031431095.1 Acidobacteriota bacterium
CCGGGCGCAAGCTCCTTGACGGTGTCGATCTGGCTGGCGAGGTCGCGCGAACGCAGGAGACCGACAAGCGCGGATGCCGTCAGCACGAATGTCGCCAAACGCTTCATCGCATTCCTCCAGGGATGTGGCGCCGTCGCGATGTCTGGGTTCGAGACAGGGTTATATCAAGAGTCGCAGGCCGCGTCGAGCGGAGCCGGGCGACTCGCCACGGTGAGCGCACTGACGAAGCGGTCCAGCTCGGTCAAGGTCGTGAAGACGTTCGGGCTGACGCGAATGCCCCGCACCTCCGGCGCACGCGCATTGCCCTCCATCGATTGGACCAGCACATTGTGCCGCGTTCGAAGCCGGCGCTGTAACTCGTCTGCGCTGATACCGGGAACCTCGATTGTGCACAGACCGATGCTGGCGTCCGCGGCGTCCGTCGTGTAGAAGCGAACGTCTGGTAGGGCGGCTGCCGCCCGGGTGCGCCAGTACCCGGTGAGATATCGAAGGCGGGCTGCCTTCCGCGCAGCCCCCAGCGTGCGGTGTAGCGCAATCGCCGGGAGAACTGCCGGCTCGACGTACGCGGGCACGGTTCCGACCCATTGAAACCGTTCCATGCCGCTGACGTTCGACGGTGGGGGGACAAGTGGCCAGATCTTCTGCACGTGCCTCGGCCTCATCCAGAGAACGCCGACGCCAACGGGTGCTCCGAGCCACTTGTGGGCGCTCGCGCCATAGTAGTCGCAGTCGAATGCCGTGATCGGATCGTCGAGCACGCCGAACGACTGGGCGCCATCGACCACCACTTCGGCGCCCACACGATGCGCAGCGGCCGCGATGCGGCGCATGGGCAGCAGTTGTCCGGTCAGGTTGCTCGGGTGAGTGAGCAGCACGAGTTTCGTGCGCGGGCCCATGGCCGCCTCATACATTTCGCCGAGGGCGTCGAGCGTCGGCGCGGGGACGGGTGGGCGCACCATGCGGAGCACGATGCCGTCGCGTGCCTGCCGTTGTTCGAGGGCGTCGAGCATGGCGAAATAGTCGTGGGTTGAGCACACGACCTCGTCGCCCGAGCGCAGAGGCAGTCCGAGCAGCACGGTATTGAGCGCCTCCGTGGCGTTGCGCACGATCGCAACCTCATTGGCATCGACGCCGAGCGTCTGCGCGAGGGCTGGGCGAAGGCTGCCGTTCTTGATCTGGAAGAAGATGCGCTCCAACTGCTCTGCGGGAAGCGCCTCGAGAGCGCGCGCCTCGTGGATCAGCTCGGCAACGGCTGCGCGCGGCGCGGGGTTGCTCCAGCCGTGATCCAGATTGAGGAGTTCTTGGTTCAAGACGTACGCGCCGCGGATCCTTGCCCAAAAACGCTCGTCGCGGGCAACTTGTTCGTCTTTGACGCCATCGACGGGGAAGGAGATCTTCCTGCTCAGCCGCTCGAGGACGGCATTCGTCCGCAGCATCTCGAACCCACCGGCAGTGTGAAAGAGGAATTCACGGCGGTCGATCATGAGGCTCCCGGAACGGATTCACGCAGTCTCTAGTGAGCGTCTCAGAGCATAGGCCGTTGACTAACACAGCGCAAGCAGTGGTGCGTTCGTGTGGTACGGATTAGGCGCGCCTGCGACAACACCCGCGATCAGCACCAGGGCGCCACCAAGGAACTGCATATGAACCTGCATTCTCCCGCGAGAAAGATGCAATTGCGGCAGATTGTTCGTGCAATGTCTAATTCCATGCATGGAAGACATCACGCCAGTAGTGGGCGCACTCGCGCCTGCGCAGATCGAACAGTTCATCACCGACGGATTCGTCCGCATCGACCACGCGTTCCCGCGGGAGCCGGCGGACGCGGCTCGAGCGATCCTCTGGAAGGCAACGGGGTGCAGCCCGGACGATCCCGCAACATGGACACAGCCCGTCATTCGACTGGGCATGTTTACCCAGCCCCCGTTCATCGAGGCCGCCAACACCCCGCGTTTGCACGCCGCGTTCGATCAGTTAGTCGGACGCGGGCGTTGGCTTCGACCTGCAGCGGTCGGAACCTTCCCGGTGCGGTTCCCGTCTGCCGTCGATCCAGGCGATGCCGGATGGCACGTCGATGTCAGCTTCGGCACGGACACGCCGGATTTCATGTCCTGGCGCGCCAACATCTGCTCGAAAGGCCGTGCCTTGCTGATGCTGTTCCTGTTCTCCGATGTCGGCGAGCGCGACGCGCCGACGCGGATCCGGGTCGGGTCTCACGTGGACACCGCCCGGCAGCTTGCGCCTGCGGGAGAACAGGGCCTGACGCTGAGGGAGCTCGCCGCTGACGGATTCGCGACAAGCGCTTATCGCGCCATCGTCGCTGCCACGGGCGAGGCCGGCACGGTGTACTTATGCCATCCATTCCTGGTGCATGCGGCGCAGCCGCACCAGGGTGAGCGTCCGCGGTTCCTGGCCCAGCCGCCGCTGCTGCCCATGGACCCGGACAACCGGCCGCAGGGAGATCTCAATCCCGTGGAACAGGCAACCGCGCGGGCTCTGGGGCCGTGGCCCTGATATGCCGCACCGACGGGATCGCTGCGCGCGAGCATGGTTCGAGCCACGGCCGCCTCGACGCTGCCGTGCAGGCATCGACACATTGTGGGATGCCCTGGGCGCTCTCGGTCACGTCATCAACCGCGTCAGCCGATCGGCTGACGACGGTGCGAGCGCGGATCCTCGAGAGCAGCGGTTCGCAGGACGATCAGCAATCACGGGCGAATGGTATCGCCGAAATCCCTCTCATCGCCCCGCGTGTACAGGTAGGCCCAGGCCATCAGGACCGCCTGCATCGGCAGGCGCAGCCACAGCGCTGGCGCGGAAATGGGCCGATACAGTTCAGGGTGCAGCGCCATGTGGAGATTCGCCGGGAAGATCGCTGCGAGCAGCGCGACCAGTCCCCAACCTGCCATAGCCGACCACCGCCTGCACAGCAGCAAGGCGCCGAGCGACATTTCGGCCACGCCGCTGATGTACACCAGCGAGAGGTGCCAGGGCAGATATGGCGGCATGATGCTCACGTAGACCGCCGGATTCAGCAGGTGGTTTGCGCCTGCCAGGATGAAGAGCACGCCCAAGATGTACCGCGACACCGTCGCATAGCCCCGGGCATTCGGATGAAAGCGCTTCATGTCTTCATGCCGTGGCGAGCCGCGCCCGGCGGAAGCGCCGGACAAGGAGGCCGTGCACAATACGATCGAGCCCGGCGAACAGGCC
>JANPCT010000112.1:0-1783 GCA_031431095.1 Acidobacteriota bacterium
AGCTGCGGCTCGTGCCGTGGGCGTAGGACTTCTCGATGTTGCGCAGCGCGATCATCGCGTTGGGCGCCAGCGACTCGGTCTCGATGGGGCCGGCGGCCGTGGCGGTGGCAGGCTGGGAGCTGCGGCTGAAAAAGGACATAAGGTTACCCGTTAGACGGCCGGTGGCAACAGTCGGTTCGTAAGTATAACGCGCCAATTCCACTCGAAGCGCCGTCGGTCTCCACGACCTGGCTGCCGCGCGCTCCGCGCACCCGCACGTCGGCAACGATCCCGACGGGGTCCCACGGCTGGGCATGCCGCAGGGCTCGGCGGTCCGCCTGGCATCGGCCGGAAAGCAGTTTGCGTCGTCTAACGAAGTATGCCGGCGGCCCTCGTCTTGTGCGCGTTTCTCTGGGCGGGCCAGCAGGCATCGACCCCCTCGTCGAGCGACGCGCTGCCCGTCTCGCTCGACCGCATCCAGCGCGCCCTTTCCACAAAGCCGGCGCTCGAGCTGAAGGAACAGCATCCTGTGTTCCGTCTCGAGGTGTTCGGCCGCAAGCCGACACTGGAAGATCTGCTGGGAGAGAGGTTCTGGATCGGCCCAACGCCATACGGCGGCATGACGCACCAGGAATTTCTCGACCGCGTGACGCCACAGCTGGCGCAGCCGTACGGCGGGTTCACCGGCAAGTCACTGCTCGGCGTGACGGCGCTGACACTGATGGAGCAATGGGCCCTGAAGTCGGCGATCCAGAAATTCCGCTCGGCCACCGACAACCGCGAGCGCGACGCCGCGCGAAAAGAAGTGATCGAAGCGCTCGCCGATCTCGAGCGGGCGCGTCGCGACGCGGGCCTGCCGCCGAAATAACCTTCGCCCCTGCTCAGCCCTGCGTCTTGTTCCTCTCACCGCCGCCCGGCGAAGTCGAAGCCCGCCGGCCTGTTGCCGCCTCATCGGCGCAGGCTGCGTCGCTCACCGCCCAGGAAGCGTCGTTCACCGGAAACCACGGGCGCGGGGCAGCAGGCCTGCGTAATCTGACCATGAGAGGAACGCAGCCCATGACCGTCAAAGCCGCCCTGCAGTTGAACGCCCTCGTCGGCCTGTCCAGCGCCGCCGCCGCCACCGCGATGATTTCGCTCGTGTTCACGCGGCCCGCGGAGGTGGCTTCTGCCGTCGCCCGGCACGAATACGGTGCCGTCGCACGCGCCATGGCGGTGGAACTCGGTAGCTGGCTGCACGCGCTGCTGCGATTGCTGTAGGACGGTTGGCGCGAGCATGTCGAGTTGTCGCGGCGGCGGAGCAGGCATCGATCCGCGAGCGCACGTGCGCCGTCGCGGCGCGTCGGTCGGCGGCATCTGGCTGATCGGCGTCGGCGTCTGGATGCTCGCCTCGCAGATGCATTTCTTCGGACTGAATTTTCATACGTCGTGGCCGCTCCTTGTCGTACTGGGCGGCATCATCATCGTGATTCGAGGGCTGAAATGAAGATCGACTGCGGAACGGACCACGGACCACGGCCGCGGCTGACGGGCCAGGTGGTGCTCGGGATGATGGCCATCGCCGTCGGGATCATCTTCACCCTGGACAACATGGAGATCATCGACGGCCGCGACTTTCTCCAGTACTGGCCGGTGGTGTTCGTCGTGCTCGGCGGGCAGAAGCTGTGGCACGCGCGCAAGGATGGCCACGGCTGGCTCGGCGGGCTGATCTTCGTGGGCATCGGCACCTACATGCTGCTGGCGCGCATCATCTATTTCGAGCTGTCCTCGCGCGAGATTTTTCCGCTCTTCCTCGTGCTGCTCGGCG
>JANPCT010000113.1:0-5203 GCA_031431095.1 Acidobacteriota bacterium
GACCTTCCGCCTGAAGGCGGAAACTACAGCAACGCCCACGAAGGGCTACAGCAACGCCCACGAAGGGCTACAGCAACGCCCACGAAGGGCTACAGCAACGCCCACGAAGGGCTACAGCAACGGCCCACGAAGGGCTACAGCAACGGCCCACGAAGGGCTACGGGACCGCCCCACGAAGGGCTACAGCAACGTCCACGAAGGGCTACGGGAACGCCAGCGAAGGGCTCTGTAGTTTCCGCCTTCAGGCGGAATTCACTCTCTCTTCAGGCGGGGGCCTGTGTGCGCGGCTTGACGTCGGCGACACCGGCGACGTTGAATCCGGCACGCTTCAGCAGCGCGTCGAAGCCGCCCTTGTCCACCGCCTTGGCGAGGGCCTCGGCTGGTTCGACGAGCTTCTTGTTGACCAGTTCCATCAGCGCGTCGTTCAGGCTGACCATCCCGACGGCACGATTGACCTGCATGATCGACGGGATCTGGAAGGTCTTGCCCTCGCGAATGAGGTTGGCGACGGCGCCGGTGGCAATCAGCACTTCGAGCGCCGCGACGCGGCCGCCGCCAATCTTCCGGCACAGCGTCTGCGCGATGACGCCCTTCAGCGATTCCGACAGCATGATGCGGATCTGCGCCTGGCGGTCCGAAGGGAACTGGTCGATGACGCGATCGACGGTCGAGGCCGCGGTGGTGGTGTGCAGCGTGCCGAACACGAGGTGGCCCGTCTCCGCGGTCTCGATCGCGATGGCCACCGTTTCGAGATCGCGCAGCTCGCCGACGAGAATGATGTCGGGATCCTCGCGTAACGCGGCCCGCAGCGCATCCTTGAACGAGTCGGTGTGCGTGTGCACTTCGCGCTGATTGATCAGGCACTTCTGGTTCGGGTGCACGAACTCGATCGGATCTTCGATCGTGATGATGTGATCCTGCCGCGTCTTGTTGACGTGATCGATCATCGCGCAGAGCGTCGTCGACTTGCCGGAGCCGGTGGGGCCGGTGACGAGCACCAGTCCCTTCGACAGGCCGCACAACTGCAGGATGTGCGGCGACAGTCCGAGCTGCTCGGCCGTGAGAATCTTCGAGGGGATGACCCGGAAGACGGCGCCCGGACCGCGGCGGTCCGCGAAGACGTTCGAGCGAAAACGTGCCAGCTCCGGGATCTCGTAGGCGAAGTCGGTGTCGTGCCGCTCCGCGTATTCCTTCCGGTTCTTCTCGGGCATGATCGGCGCCAGCAACTGCACGATTTCCGGCGCGGTGACGGCCGAGTGCGCCGGATCGAGCGGCTGCATGTGGCCGTCCTTGCGGATCATCGGCACCGAGCCGACGCACAAGTGCAGGTCGGACGCGCCGGCTTGCACCATCGCGTGAAACAAATGATCGATCGCGGGTGCTTCGCTCACGAGGCCGGTACCTCCGTCACTGAGACAATATGCGCCGCGTTGACGATAAAGGTCACGTCAGGGGCCTCGACGTAGCGGAACACCTCGGGCTGGCGGGTCCAGTCGCTGACGCGGCTGCGTCCTTCGGGACGATAGACCCGAACCGCGCCTTCCATGCGTTCGTTATTGGACAGCAGCAGCGAGACCATACGCCGGGGCGCGACGTCGTAGCCCGCGTCCTGCCGGGCCTCGTCGTCCAGGACCTGGACGGTGACCACGTGGAGGCGGTTGTACAGCACCGTGCGGCGGGCGCTCTCCGTGCCCAGCTCGAATGGGAAGAACCCGGCTTCCGAATTCAGGAGGTCGGCAATCCGCTCTGCGCCGTCCCGATGGGTGCTGCCCGCCGCCGTGAAAAAACACCCTTTCACCACTTCTCCCGTGACTAAAGAGAGGATGGCGTTCGAACGGCGCTTCTCGAAGCGGAATTCGGAGCCGGCGCGCGATGGTTCCATGAGGGGAGTATCGGCCAATGCCGCATGATTCTAACAGGGCGCCCGCGTTCCGCCCGCGTCGGTCGATGTTGGCCCGGCGCGAATAGAATACGGCCCAATCATGGAGGGCAGGATGCGTTCAGGGATATGGGTCGCGGGCGTTGCCGCAGCTGTTATGGGTGCAGCCGCCGCGGGGCAAGGGCAACAGGCGAAGCATCTGAACCCGATGATCGAGCTGCACGCGCAGAACAAGCCCATCTTCGGTCTTTACGCCCCCAGCAACCCGCGCGCCCGCGGCAATCGCGGCGGCGCGCCTGCCGCTGCCGTCCCGGCGCCGCCTCCGCCGCCTGCGCCGCCGATACTGAAAACGCCGGCCGAGCTCGCGCAGGACGCGCTTGCCTACGACAAGAGCGACTTCGTGTTCGACGGCAGCATGGAAGGCGGCGTCGATCGCGGACTTCCCGCCTTCACCGAACTGGTTGCCGGCCTCACCCTCGCCGCGCCAGCCAACGTGCGCTGGCGCCATCCGCTGTCGGTCAAGACGCCGGAAATCGCGGCCGACCCCGCGAAGGCGATCGACAACATCAGCCGTCAGCTGAACGTCGGCGTCAGCACCGTCGTCTTCGTCGGTGTCGAGAGCGCCGACGAAGTGAAGCAGGGCCTGGCGGCGATGCGCTTCAAGGGCAAAGGCGGCACGCGGCCGGACGACGTCGGCACCGCGCCGGCCTACTGGGGCGTTTCCGAAAAGGAGTACCGGGACAAGGCCGACTTGTGGCCCCTGAATCCGAACGGCGAGCTGACCAACTGGACGATCGTCGAATCGAAGGCCGGTCTGGCAAGGGTCCGCGAAATTGCCGCGGTCAAGGGAATCAGCGTGCTGTTCCCCGGCGCCGGCACCTTGCGCGGCGTCTTCACGACCACTGACGCCGACGGCAAGCGCACGTTCGACGCCGAAGGCTGGGAAGCGGCGATTCAGCAGGTGCTCGCCGCGTGCAAGGAGTTCAACGTCCAGTGCGGCTATCCCGCAACGGCGAACGACATCGAGACGCGCCTGCAGCAGGGCTTCTCCGTGTTCATCATGAATTGGGGCGAGCCCGGATTTCGCGCGATCGACATCGGGCGCCGGGCCGGCGGACGATGATCGCGCGACGGTCGTTGCCCTGGCGGCGGTAGCGATGATGGCCCCGGTCGCGGCGCGTCAGGAGCACGGCAATTTCCCCGGTGCGCCGTTCCGGAGCCCGGCAGTTCGGGGGCTGGCCCGTTCTATAATCAACAGTTGCTCGATTTCATACGGACCATCATTTCGCAGGACCTGGCCGCAGGCCGGAACGGCGGCCGGGTCGCCACACGATTTCCGCCTGAGCCCAACGGCTACCTCCATATCGGCCATGCCAAGTCGATCTGCCTGAATTTCGGGTCGGCACGCGACTACGGCGGCACCTGCAACCTGCGCTTCGACGACACCAATCCCGCCAAGGAAGATGTCGAGTACGTCGAATCGATCCAGGACGACGTGCGCTGGCTCGGGTTCGAGTGGGACAGCCTGCACTTCGCGTCGGATTACTTCGAGCAGCTCTACGAATACGGGCTCGAGCTGATCGGGCAGGACAAGGCGTATGTCGACAGTCAGTCGGCCGACGAGATGCGGCAGCACCGCGGCACGTTGACCGAGCCCGGGACCAATAGCCCCTGCCGGACCCGATCGATCGCCGAGAACACCGACCTCTTCAAGCGAATGCGCGCCGGCGCGTTTCCCGATGGCGCCCACGTGCTCCGCGCGAAGATCGACATGGCGTCGCCGAACATCAACATGCGCGACCCGGTGTTGTATCGGATTCGCCGCGCGCACCACCATCGCACCGGCGACCAGTGGTGCATCTACCCGATGTACGACTTCGCCCATCCACCGAGCGACGCGCTCGAGCGCATCACCCACTCGCTGTGCACGCTGGAGTTCGAAGACCACCGGCCGCTGTACGACTGGCTCATCGACAGCCTGCCGGTCCCCGCCAAGCCGCGCCAGATCGAGTTCGCCCGCCTGAATCTCACCTACACGCTGATGAGCAAGCGCAAGCTGCTCGAGCTCGTGCAGGAAGGGCGGGTTACCGGCTGGGACGATCCACGCATGCCGACGCTGGTCGGGATGCGGCGCCGCGGTTATACGCCCGAAGCGATCCGCACCTTCTGCGATCGCATCGGTGTAGCGCCACCCCGCCGTCACTACGGCGGCGAGCGCTATCAGCGCGGACCCGTGTGCCGTCGCGAGTGCCAGTATGTCGGCCCGATCAAGGTCTGCAAGGATCGCTGCTACTGAGCGGCATGACCCGATACCGTTACGCACTGGTCTAATCGAAAACGCCGAGGCATGATGACGTCATGATCGGCGTTTTTGATTCCGGACATGGTGGACTGACTATCTTGAAGGCCCTCGTCGAGCGCTTTCAAGACCAGCCTTTCCGTTACCTCGGCGACCACCTGAACGCGCCTTATGGCAATCGCCCCTCCGAGGAGGTGGTGGATCTCACCCGCACCGCCGTCGAGGCGTTGTTCCGCCAGGGTTGCCGCCTCGTCATGCTGGGCTGCAACACGGCCACCTGCGTTGCCGCCCGCACCTTGCAGCGCGACTGGCTGCCAATCAGCCCCTATGCCGGCAGCCACAACATCCTCGGCATTGTCGCACCAACCGTCGAGGCCGCCACGCAAACGCCGTGGGCGGTCACCTCGCCGCAGTATCCGCAGAAGTACAACACCGACCTGATCGCCATTTTCGGGACGACGCGCACCATCACCTCCTATGCCTACCCCGAAGAGATCCGCAAACGCTGTCCGCGCGTCACCGTCGTGCAGCAGATCTGCGCCGAGCTTGCCGGCGCCATCGAGGCCGGCACCGACATCTACCATCTCGACCGTCTCGTCCGGCAGGGTGTCGAGGGCCTGATGGCCCAGACCGGTAGCCAGGCCCCACATCGTGCCATCCTCGGCTGCACGCACTACCCCATTGTCGAGCTGCTGTTCCGCCGCCATCTGCCGCCGCACACGCGCATTCTCTCGCAACCCGAGATCGTCGCCGACAGCCTCGAGGACTATCTCGCTCGCCATCCCCGCTATCGTGGCGAAGCCGTCCCCGGCGCCGCGCCGCTGACCCTTCTCACGACCGGGGATCCCCGCGAGGTCTCCGTCATCGCCCGCCGCTTCTGGGCCGATGCACCGGGTTTCGAGCGGCTGAGCGTTTGATCGGTCACGTGCGCTTTCCCAAAACTCGAGACGTGACGGGCACCGTCGTGCGAAGCCCTGTCGACCACCACCACCTGGAGTCCCCGCCGCATGTCCAATCTGGCGACT
>JANPCT010000114.1:0-10956 GCA_031431095.1 Acidobacteriota bacterium
CTTCATCAACATCCAGGAGATTCAGAAACCCGAGCTCGACGCGCAGCTGATTGGCGAATCGGTCGCGATGCAGCTCGAAAAGCGTGTGGCGTTCCGCCGCGCGATGCGCAAGGCGGTGGAGTCGGCGCTGCGCTTCGGCGCGCGCGGCATCAAGGTCCGCGTGTCGGGACGTCTGAACGGCGCCGAGATTGCGCGATCCGAGTGGTATCTGCACGGCCAGCTGCCGCTGCAGACGCTGCGCGCCGACATCGACTACGGCTTCGCGCAGGCGTTCACCACCTACGGCTGCATCGGCGTGAAGGTGTGGCTCTACAAGGGTGAGCGTCTGACGCCGCGGATCGGCCGTGAGGAAGATTACCGGGCGCCGCGTCGCCCCGGCGGTCCCGGACCGCGCTAGAGGCTCATGGCGGCTGGCTCGCGGGTCCTGGACGATCGTTCCAGGAACCCTGAGCCGGACGCTCTGAACCGACAAGGATCAGAACTATGTTGATGCCGAAGAAGGTCAAGTACCGCAAGCAGCAGCGCGGGCGGATGGCGGGGAAGGCGTGGCGGGGGTCGGACGTGTCGTTCGGCAACTACGGCCTCAAGGCGCTCGAGCCCTGCTGGATGACGGCGCGGCAGATCGAAGCGGCGCGCGTCGCGATGACCCGGTTCATCAAGCGCGGCGGCAAGATCTGGGTGCGCGTGTTCCCGGACAAGCCGATTACCAAGAAGCCGCAGGAAACACGCATGGGCAAGGGTAAGGGCGCGCCGGAAGAATGGGTCTGCGTCGTGCGCCCGGGCCGGATCCTTTTCGAGATGGAAGGGGTGACGGAGGTCGAGGCGAGGGAAGCGATGCGCCTCGCCGCGGCCAAGCTGCCCATCAAGACGCGGTTCGCGACGCGATTCGCGGAGGAGAGAGCGTCATGAAGATCGGGGAATTTCGCGATCTGGGCGCGGACGAGTTGAAGCAGCGCGAGAAGGATCTCGACGACCAGCTGTTCCGCCTGCGCATCCAGAAGTCGATGGGGCAGCTCGAGGCGGCGGGAAAGCTCAAGCTGCTGCGCCGCGACCGGGCGCGCGTCAAGACGGCGCTACGCGAGAAGGAGTCGGTGTAAGCGATGGCCACCAAGGCACAGGTCACTGGCGTTGTCGTCAGCGACAAGATGAACAAGACGGTGAAGGTCGCGATCGAGCGCCAGATCCGCGACCCGCTCTACGGCAAGACCTCGAAGCGGACCTCGACCTTCCTGGCGCATGACGAGAAGAACGAGGCGAAGATCGGGGATCGCGTCTCGATCGCCGAGACCCGCCCGCTGAGCGCCCGCAAGCGCTGGGTGGTGACGTCGATCGTCGAGAAGGCGAAGGAGATTTAGCGACTGGCGATTGCCGACTGCAGATTGCCGATTGGGGCGTGACGCAGCCGACGAGAGCCGTTCGGGAGAACAGCCATGATTCAAATGCGTTCTATTCTCGATGTCGCCGACAATTCCGGCGCCCGCAAGATCGCGGTCATCAACCCCATCGGCGGCGCGACCGGCCGCTACGCGCGGCTCGGCGACATCGTCACCGCGTCGGTGAAGGAGGCGACTCCCGAATCGGCGGTGAAGAAGGGCAGCGTCGTCAAGGCGGTCATCGTCCGCACCGTGAAGGAACAGCGGCGCAAGGACGGCAGCTACATCCGGTTCGACCGCAATGCCGCCGTCCTGGTCAACGACCAGAACGAGCCGATCGGCACGCGCGTGTTCGGCCCGGTGGCGCGCGAGCTGCGCGAGCGCAAGTTCATGAAGATCATCTCGCTCGCCCCGGAGGTACTCTAACGGCCGACGGCGACTGACGCAGCTCACAAGAGCGCACAGGGATCCCGAGGATCTTTGTGACCGTAAGGGGCGTGGTGGTCTTCGTGATGAAACCGTGAGTTCGTAATTATGTCGAGACTACAAACACCTGTTCGCAAGAACGACAACGTGGTGATCATCACCGGCAAGGACCGCGGCAAGCGCGGCCGCGTGCTGAAAGTGCTGCCGGCGAAGAACCGCGTCATCGTCGAGGGCGTGAACGTCATCAAGCGGCACACCAAGCCCAATCCGCAGAAGCAGATCAAGGGCGGCGTGGTCGAACGCGAGGCGCCGCTGCACGCGTCGAACGTGCAGGTCGTCTGTCCTGAATGCAGCAAGGCGACGCGCATCGGTCGCAAGGTGCTCGGCGACGGCCGCAAGGTCCGGATCTGCCGCAAGTGCGAGGGAGTGGTGGATAAATGAGCCGCATGAGGGACCGTTACAGCAAGGACGTGGTGCCCGCGCTCGCCAAGGAGTTCGGCTACAAGAACGTCATGGCCATCCCCAAGATCGAGAAGATCGTGGTGAACATGGGCCTCGGCGAGGCGACCGGCAACGCCAAGATCGTGGACACCGGCGTCGACGAGATTGCCCGAGTCACCGGGCAGAAGCCGGTGGTCACGCGGGCGAAGAAGTCGATCGCGCAGTTCAAGGTGCGGCAGGGCATGCCGATTGGCGCGATGGTGACGCTGCGCGGGGACCGGATGTGGGAGTTCCTCGACCGGCTCATCTCGATCGCGCTGCCGCGCGTGCGCGACTTCCGCGGCGTGTCGCCGCGCGGATTCGACGGGCGCGGCAATTACACGCTCGGCCTCAAGGATCAGCTGCTGTTCCCCGAGATCGACTACATGAAGGTCGACAAGGCGCGCGGAATGAACATCTCGGTCGTCACCACGGCGAAGACCGACGAGGAGTCGCGCAAGCTGCTGCAGCTCCTCGGCATGCCGTTCAGGACGCAGTAGGCGTCCGTTAATCGAGAGAAGTCCAATTAATGGCTACTACCGCGAAGATCGCCAAAGAAGCAAAGACGCCGAAGTTCAAGGTCCGCCTCCGCAACCGCTGCAAGCGCTGCGGCCGGCCGAGGGCCTACATCCGCAAGTTCGCGCTCTGCCGCCTCTGTTTCCGCCAGCTCGCGCTGGAAGGGGACATCGCAGGCGTCACCAAGAGCAGCTGGTAGCTGGCAGCTGGCAACTGGAAACTGGAAACTGAAATATGACTGACCCTATCGCAGACATGCTCGCCCGGATCCGGAACGCGACCCAGTCGCGGCATCCGCGCGTCGATATGCCGCTGTCGCGGCTGAAGGTCGAGATCGCGAAGATCCTCGAGCTCGAAGGCTATGTTCAGGGCTTCAAGGTCCTGGAGCCGAAAGAGGGCGAGCCGCAAGGCGTGCTCCGCGTGATGCTGAAGTATGGACCGCGCGGCGAGCGTGTCATCACCGGCATCCAGCGCGTCAGCCGTCCGGGCCGCCGCGTCTACTTCGGGCGCGACAGCGTGCCCGACGTCCTCGCCGGCCTCGGCTGCAGCATCCTGACCACGTCGCGCGGCGTCATGACGGGCAAGGAAGCCGTCAAGGCGGGTGTCGGTGGCGAAGTGCTCTGTAACGTGTGGTAGCCGGTTTCCGGTTTCCCGTGGCCAGCGATCGGAACGGCACTGGACACCACGTGAGACGGGCCACGGCAAACAGGTAACGGAAAACAAAAGTTATGTCTCGAATCGGCAAGAAAATCATCCCCATCCCGAAGGGCGTCAAGGTCGACGTCCAGGCCGGCGCCGTCGAGGTGCAGGGACCCAAGGGCAAGCTCCGCCAGACGCTGCCGCCGGGCATCGGTTTCGAGATCGCGGGTGACCAGCTGCACGCGAAACCGCTGCGCGAGGACCCCGAGCTCGGCAAGTTTCACGGGCTGGCCCGGAGCCTCGTCGCCAACGCCGTCAAGGGCGTGACCGAGGGCTTCCGCAAGGACCTCGACATCGTCGGCGTCGGCTACCGCGCCGAGGTCAAAGGCAAGCAGGTCGTCTTCGCGCTCGGCTACTCGCACCCGGTGGTCTTCGACATCCCCAGCGGGATCGAGATTGCCATCGACAAGCAGACGCACGTGACCGTGACGGGCATCGATCGCCAGCTCGTCGGCCAGGTGGCGGCCGATATCCGTTCGATGCGCAAGCCCGACCCCTACAAGCAGAAGGGCGTCCGCTACACCGGCGAAGTGCTCAAGAAGAAGGCCGGCAAGACCGGGGCGAAGTAATCATGAAGATCAAGACGGTCAAGGATCGACGCAAGAGGATTTCGCTCCGCCAGCGCAAGCGCATCAACGGGACGCCCGAGCGGCCGCGCCTGCGCGTGTTCCGCAGCATCTCGCACATCTACGTGCAGGTCATCGACGACCTGAGCGGGACGACGCTGGCGTCGGCGGCGAGCACCGAGAAGACACTGAAGGACGACAAGGCGCGGGGCAGCAACATCGCCGGCGCCAAGGTCCTCGGCAAGACCATCGCGGCGCGGCTGATCGACAAGGGCATCAAGCGCGTCGTCTTCGATCGCGGCGGCTTTCTCTATCACGGCCGCATCAAAGCCGTCGCGGAAGCGGCGCGTGAAGCCGGCCTGGAATTTTAGCCGCCGCGCCGGAAGCGGTAAGTGGTCAGTGATAAGTCGTAACTGGTAGCTGGTAGCTGGTAACAAACATGATCGAGTCACGCGAGAGAATCGACCCGTCGCAGCTGGACCTGAAGGACACCGTCGTCAACATCAGCCGCGTCACCAAGGTCGTCAAGGGCGGCAAGAACCTCAGCTTCAGCGCGCTGGTGGTCGTCGGTGACGGCCACGGGGTGGTCGGCTTCGGCGTCGGCAAGGCCAAGGAAGTGCCCTCGGCGATCAAGAAGGGCATCGAGGCGGCGAAGAAGTCGCTCATCCGCGTGCCGCTCAAGGGGACCACGGTCCCGCACCCGGTGCTGGGGCGCTTCGGCGCCGGGCAGGTGCTGTTGAAGCCGGCGCCCGATGGCACCGGCATCATCGCCGGCGGCGCGGTGCGCGCGGTTGTGGAATCGTGCGGAATTCAGAACATCATGACGAAGTCGCTCGGCTCGGCGAACCATCACAACGTGGTGCGCGCGACGTTTGCCGGGCTCAAGGATCTCAGGGAACCGGGTTCCATCCTGCGCCTGCGCGGCAAGGAAGAAGAACCGGCGGAGACACGGTAATGGCGGCGAAGAAGACAGCGGCGCCCGCGGACGCGAAGAAGCTGACCATCACGCTGCGCAAGAGCGTCATCGGCTTCAACAGGAACCAGGCGCAGGTCGTCCAGGGCATGGGCCTGCGGCGCATCGGCTCATCGGTCGTCCTGCTGGACACGGCCGCGACGCGCGGCATGATCCTGAAAGTGCGGCATCTCGTGGAAGTCGGGGAGTAAGACGATGAATCTCAGCAATCTGCGGCCGCCCAAGGGCGCGAAGCACGCCAAGAAGCGCGTCGGCCGCGGCCAGGGCTCCGGCAACGGCAAGACGGCGGGACGCGGCCACAAGGGCGCGAAGTCCCGTTCGGGCTTCAAGCACAAGCGCGGGTTCGAAGGCGGCCAGATGCCGCTGCACCGCCGCGTGCCGAAGCGCGGCTTCCATAACCCGTTCCGGACCGAGTACGAAGTCGTCAACCTCGACGCCATCGGCGAGAAGTTCGACGCCGGCACGGAGGTCACCCCCGAGTTGCTCCGCGAGCACGGGCTGGTCGGCCGCACCGGGCTCGTCAAGATCCTCGCCCGCGGTGAGTTCTCGAAGAAGCTGACGATCCGCGCGCACAAGTTCAGCGGCACCGCCGCCGAAAAGATCGCCGCCGCCGGCGGCACCGCCGAGGTGCTCGCGTAATGCTGGCCGACAGCCTGAGGAACATCTTCGCGGTCTCGGACCTGCGCAAGCGCGTGCTCTTCACGCTCGGACTGCTCGCGATCTACCGCGTCGGCGGACACATCCCGACGCCCGGGGTGAATTCAGAGGCGCTGCAGCTGCTGGCCGATCAGACCAGCAACACGATGTTCGGCCTCTACGACATGTTCTCGGGCAAGAATCTGTCGCAGATGACGATCTTCGCGCTCGGCATCATGCCGTATATCAGCGCGTCGATCATCCTGCAGCTGCTCACCGTCGTCTGGCCGTACCTCGAGCGGCTGTCGAAAGAGGGGGAGCTCGGGCGCCGCAAGATCACGCAGTACACGCGCTACGGCACGATCGTCCTGGCGGTCGTCCAGGCGTTCGGCATCGCCTTGTATCTCGAGCACCAGACCAACGTCGCGGGCGGCCTGCCGCTCGTCTACGCGACGGGATGGGGTTTCCGGCTGATGACCGTCCTGACGCTGACCACCGGGACGACGTTCATCATGTGGCTGGGCGAACAGATCACCGAGCGCGGCATCGGCAACGGCATGTCGCTGATCATCTATGCGGGGATCGTCGTCAACCTGCCGCATGCGGTGCTGTCGACCGTCGAGCAGATGCGCCTTGGGCAGCTGGGCATCATCCAGGTGCTGATCCTGCTGATCCTGATGGTGATGGTGGTTGGCGCCATCATCTTCGTGGAGCGCGGCCACCGGCGCGTCACCGTCCAGTACGCGAAGCGCGTCGTCGGCCGGCGGATGTACGGCGGTTCGAGCACGCACATCCCGCTCAAGGTGAATACCGGCGGCGTCATCCCGGTGATTTTCGCGTCCTCGATCCTGGCGTTCCCGCTGACGTTGAAGGGCATGGTTCCGCAGGGGTCCATCGTCCAGCGTGGCATCGATCAGATCGACTACGGGATGCCGCTGCACAACCTGCTGTATCTCGCGGGGATCATCTTCTTCTGCTACTTCTACACGGCGATCATCTTCAACCCGGATGACGTCGCGGAGAACATGCGGAAGTACGGAGGCTTCATTCCGGGGATCCGGCCGGGCAAGCGGACGGCGGAATACATCGACACGATCCTGACGCGCATCACGCTGGTCGGCGCGGTCTACCTGGCGTGCGTGGCGCTGCTGCCGCAGTTCCTGATCAGCGGCTTCAAGGTCGCGCCAATCCCGTTCATCGGGCCGACGCTCGACACCTATCTGCCGACGTTCATCACACAGGGTATGAACGTGCAGTTCTTCTTCGGCGGCACGTCACTGCTGATCATCGTCGGCGTGGCGATGGACACGGTGCAGCAGGTGGAGTCGCAGCTCATCATGCGCCACTACGACGGGTTCATGAAGAAGACGCGCATTCGCGGGCGCCGGGGACAATAAGTGGTCGATCGCGCGCCGATGGCGCTCAACGTGGTCATGCTCGGCCCGCCGGGGGCCGGGAAGGGGACACAGTCGGAACGTTTCGCCAGGACGCACGGGTTGCCGAAGATCGCGACCGGCGACATCCTGCGCGAGGCGGTGGTGGCGGGCACGCCCATGGGGCGCGCGGCCAAGGCGACGATGGACGCAGGCGTCCTCGTCAGCGACGACGTGATGATCGGGATTGTCGGCGAGCGGTTGAAGCGCCCCGACACCAGGGCGGGGTTCGTGCTCGACGGCTTCCCGCGAACAGTGCCACAGGCGAGGGCGCTCGATGCGGCCATGGCGGGGCGCGGGCCCCTGGTGGTGATCGACATCGTGGTGCCGGAAGACGTGCTGCTGCGACGGCTGGCGGCGCGGCGCATTTGCGGCAGCTGCGGGATCAACGCGCTGGTGGAATGGGTGTCGGCCTGCGGCGTCTGCGGCGGCGCCCTGGTCCACCGGACGGACGACAGCGACGGGATCGTCGCGGAACGGCTGACGGTGTACCACCGACAGACGCGGCCGATCGTCGAGTTCTACGCGGTGCGGCCGACGTTCCGGACGATTGACGGCAACCAGCCGCCCGACACCGTCACGGCGTCGATGGACGCGGCGATCTGCGAGGCGTCGCGGGTGCCCGGGGAGGCGAGAGCATGATCGTCTGCAAGTCGCCGGCGGAGATCGAGAAGATGCGGGCGGCGAACCAGCTCGTCGCGCAGATCCTCGAGGAGCTGGCGGGGATGGTCGTGCCGGGGATTTCGACGGCGGATCTGGACGCCGTCGCAGAGTCGAAGGTCCGGGCCGCCGGCGCGGAGCCGGCGTTCAAGGGCTATCGCGGCTATCCCGCGACGCTCTGCGCGTCGGTCAACGAGCAGGTCGTGCACGGGATCCCCTGCGCGACACCGCTGCTGACCGGCGACATCGTGTCGCTCGACATGGGCGTCAAGCTCGGCGGCTATTACGGCGACTCGGCGGTGACGGTGCCGGTGGGGACGGTCGGCGACGAGGTCAGGACGCTGCTGCGCGTGACGCAGGAGGCGCTCGACCGGGGCATCGCCCAGGTCAAGGTTGGCGGCCGCGTGTCCGACATCGGCCATGCCATCCAGACGCACGTCGAGGCGAGCGGCTTCTCGGTGGTGCGCGAATTCGTCGGGCACGGGATCGGGGCCTCGCTGCACGAGGAGCCGCAGATCGCGAACTACGGCGAGCCGGGACGCGGCCCGCGGCTGGCGGAAGGCATGACGCTGGCGATCGAGCCGATGGTCAACATGGGCCGCCCGGCGGTGAAGGTGCTCGCGGACGGATGGACGGCCGTGACGAAGGACGGCAGCCTCTCGGCGCACTTCGAGCACACGGTCGCGGTGACGAAGAACGGACCGCTGGTGCTGACGCTGCGGCCGGTCGTCGCCGGCCGCTGACGCGTGAGGCGAGGGGTCGAAGGATGCGACGGCCGGTCGATGCCTTCGAGTGAGCGATGATCGAGAAAGACCCGCGCGAGCAGGCACATCGGGCGGTCGAGGGGATTGTGCGCGAGACGCTGCCCTACGGGCAGTATCGGGTGGAGATTGACGGGCCGCGGCAGGTGACGGCCCACGCGCCGGGCGGACCGGGCCGGAATTTCATCCGCGTCCTGATCGGGGATCGGGTGCGGCTCGAACTGAGCGCCCGCGACGTGACGCGGGGCCGGATAGTGGAGAAGATCGGATGAAACGACGACCCGGGCGCGCCGGACGTCAGCGTTTCGAGGTTCGAGGAACGATATGAAGGTACGAGCGTCCGTGAAGAGAATCTGCGACAAGTGCAAGGTCATCCGCCGCCGCGGCGTGGTGCGCGTGATTTGCGCGAACCAGAAGCACAAGCAGAGGCAGGGATAGCAGTGGCGATTGGCGATTGCAGATTGCCGATTGGGATTGAGGACTAAGAGCAATGGCACGTATCGCAGGAATTGACCTTCCGCGCACGAAGCGGATCGAAGTGGGCCTGACCTACATCTACGGAATCGGCCGGAAGCGGTCGACCGACATCCTCACCGCGGCGGGCGTGAGCGGCGACATCCGGATCAAGGACCTGTCGGAAGACGACGTTCGCAAGATCAGCCGGGTGATCGAGGAGCAGGGCCGCGTCGAAGGGGATCTGCGCAAGGAAGTCTCGATGAACATCAAGCGCTTGATGGAAATCGGGAGCTGGCGCGGTCTGCGGCACCGCCGCAACCTGCCGGTGCGCGGCCAGCGCACCAAGACCAACGCGCGGACGCGCAAGGGGCCGCGCAAGGGCGCCGTCGCCAAGAAGAAGACTGTGTAGTAGCCGGTCACCGGGCTCCGGTTTCCGATCGAGGAAACGGAGAACTGGGCCGGGAACTGGTAGCTGGTAACTGATATGGCAAAAATCGAAACTATCGACGCGTCGGTGCAGCCGGAAACCGGCGGCGGCAAGAAGGGCGCCGGACGTCCGAAGAAGAAGACGTTCAAGAAGCGCGGTGAGAAACGGATCATCCATCACGGGCTGGCCCACATCCACGCGTCCTTCAACAACACGACGATCACGATTACCGATCCCGAGGGCGCGGTGATTGCGTGGTCGAGCGCCGGCGGCATCGGCTTCAAGGGATCGCGCAAGGGCACGCCGTTCGCGGCGACCCAGGCGGCGATCGCCGCCGGCAACGCGGCGAAGGCATTCGGCATGCGCAGCCTGGAAGTCCGCGTCAAGGGACCGGGCGCCGGCCGTGAATCGGCCATCCGCGCGCTCCAGACGATCGGGCTCGACGTGAAGTCGATCCGCGACGTCACGCCGATTCCGCACAACGGCTGCCGCCCGCCCAAAAGGCGGCGCGTCTAAGGGACCGCGGCCCGTTGCCAGTTACCAGTTTCCTGTCGCCAGTCAAGGAAACGGAGCTGGGAACTGGAAACTGGAAACTGGTAACCACGAGGATCAGATTTAATGGCACGTTATACCGGACCTGTTTGTCGGCTTTGCCGGCGCGAAGGCATGAAGCTCTTTCTCAAGGGAGAGCGCTGCTACACCGAGAAGTGCGCGATCGAGAAGCGCAACCTGCCGCCGGGCCAGCACGGCAAGCTGCGCAAGGCGAAGGTTGTCGGCTACGGCCTGCAGCTGCGCGAAAAGCAGAAGGTCAAGCGCATCTACGGGGTGCTCGAGAACCAGTTTCGCCGCTACTTCGAGATGGCGGACCGGACGCGCGGCATCACCGGCGAGACGCTGCTCCAGTTGCTGGAGCGCCGCCTCGACAACGTGCTGTATCGCCTTGGTCTCGCGACCTCGCGCGCCCAGGCACGGCAGCTCGCGCGTCACGGGCATTTCACCGTCAACGGCCGCAAGGTGGACATCCCGTCCTACCAGGTGAAAGCCGGGGACGTCATCGGCGTCCGCGCGACGAGCGCGCAGAACCCCGCCATTCAGCACGCGCTGGAAGAGGTGAAGGGCCGCGGCGTTCCCGAGTGGCTGTCGTTCGACGCGAACACGATGTCGGGCCGCATCGCCTCGCTGCCGACGCGTGAACAGATCAACCTGCCCGTCCAGGAACAGCTGATCGTCGAGCTGTATAGCAAGTAAGTGGTTGGTAGTTCGTCGTAAGTAGTCGTTCCTCCGCCCGCAGCCAACCCGGACCTGCGGCGGGAGGCGGGGGACAGATGGCAGGTCCGGCGGCCGCGCACGACAGCGCGGCTGAATGAAAGGTAGCAAGAGACATGTTGTGGAAAGGTTTTCAGCGTCCCAAGCGGCTCGAATTCGAGCGCGAGACCCTCACGGACCGGTTCGGGCGCTTTCACGCCCAGCCGTTCGAACGCGGCTTCGGGACGACGGTCGGAAATGCGCTCCGCCGGGTGCTGCTCTCCTCGATCGAGGGCGCGGCGGTG
>JANPCT010000115.1:0-3941 GCA_031431095.1 Acidobacteriota bacterium
GATCGAGCCCGGCGAACAGGCCGCTGCGCGTCAGGAGAATGACGGCGAGCGCGCAGAGCTCCACCAGGTTCTTGTTCACGATGAGATAGCTGCCCTCCGTGGGGATCGAGTAGAAGTAGCCGACGAACGGCGGGTTGCACAGGTAAAACAACAGGACGAAGCCGATGCCGCCGACCGCCGCCAGCCGGGTGAACAGTCCGAGCATCAGCAGCACGCCGACAATCGTCAGCCCGTACATGGTGATCATGTTCGCGTTGTCGAGGAGCTGCGGCTGGCTCGCGATCCACTTGAAGAACGCCGCGAAGGGGCCGCGGGACACTCGCATGTATCCCACAGCCGACCACGAGGACGACGTCAGTTTTGCGATGCCCTCGTAGAGGAAGTGCCAGCCGACGATGACCCGCATGACCGTGATCGCGATCATCGCCGATCGCGAGAGGTTCGCTTCTTCCATGTCCTCGCCCCCCGCTAAATCTTGAAGTCGTCGGGCTTGAACGCCAACTGCGTCTTCGCCTCGATCGCTTCGTTGACTTTCAGCACCGCCACCGCGGTTTGGTACGCTTCCTCCGCCGGGCAATTGAGCTTCGCCTTGCCGCGAACCGCATCGAAGAAGTTCTGCAGGTGCGGCTGGTGGTACGGATCGCGCAGCGTGACGGGCACGGTGTGCTGATCCGGGGCGACCGACTCGCGCACGTCCGCAATCGCGCCCGAGTCGCTCTTCGTCTTCGCCTCTTGCTCCTTCGGAGCGCTCACGTAGCCTTTCTGGATCCACTCGTCCCACGCGGGCGCGTTCGGGTCGCGATACAGCTGGCCCGCATAGTTCACCTCGGACTCCGAGATGAGGAGCGTCCCCTGGTCGCCCATGAAATTCTCGAAGTAGCCCTGGCTTCCGTTCGTCGTCTGCGTGGAGTAGTACGCCTTGGCGGGACCGAGCGGCGTGTCGTAGTCGTAGACGGCCATCACGGTGTCGTACCACTCGTGCGTCTTCGGGTCGTAATAGAGGTTGCCGCCGCTCGCCATGACGTGCGACGGGTTCGCGCCGAGGAACCAGCTGTAGATGTCGATCTGGTGCGAGCCGAGATCGACGATGGGCCCGCCGCCCTTGCCCTTGTACCAGCGCCAGTTGCGGAACTGGTGCATGTCCTTGAAGCCGTACTGCGTCAGTCGCGCCTCCGGAATCACGTAGCGATCCGGGGCCCCGAGATCGGTCGTGACGCCGCGGTTCCATTGTCCGTAGACCGTCACGATGCGGCCGAGCATCTTCGCTTCCTGCAGGATCTTGTCGTAGCAGTGCCGGTAGCGGGGATTGGATCGGCGCTGGTGGCCAATCTGAAGGAGCTTGCCGGTCTCGCGCTGGGCCGCCACCATGCTGCGGGCGCCCTCGAGCGTGTTCGACATCTCCTTCTCGCAGTAGACGTGCTTGCCCGCCTTGAGGCAGTCGATGGTGTGCTGTGCGTGCCAGAAGTCGGGCGTCGCGACGAGCACCGCGTCGAGCTCCTTCTCCTTGTCGAGCATCTCGCGGTAGTCCTCGTATCCGTTCACCTCGTACTTGAATTTCTTGAGGCTGTTGACGACCCGCTTCTGGTTGTATTCCGTCCAGATGTCGCACACGGCGCGGAACCGGAGGCCCGGGATCCGAAGCATGGAGTCGGTGAGCACCTGACCCTGCGCACCGGCGCCGAGAAGCGCGACGTTGATCGGCTGCAGATCGGCGGGCGCTTTCGCCGCAGCTGCGACCTCCTCGACTCTGGCCTGCTGGTAACCGCGCTGTTTTTCCCACGCATAGGCGAAGAGTCCCAGAGCCGGGACCGTCGACAGTCCCTTCAGCACGTCCCGGCGGCCGATTTTTCTCGGTTCGCCCGGTGTGGCGTGCGCCTTCTCGTCGTCGGCAGCCATTGCTCGTCTCCGTCTTGCGCTCAGCGCAAAGCATGCACTCGTCGCCCGGGCCGGCGGGAGCGCGATGGGATCAGGAAGATGTCGTGACCGTGCCCGAAGTATATCAGCCGAAACCGAAGTGAAGGAGCTGCGCGTCGTCGAGGATCCAGGCCTCGATGCCGGGACTGTTCCGGCACAGCGCCTCGATGTCGTTTCGGGGCAGCAGCATGCAGGCTGTCGTCAAGGCATCGGTGACCGCGGCCGCCGCGGGTCGGTGGTGCTGGTTCCGGTCCGTGTCCGGCGCAGACTGGCGCGGGCGGGGCACCGTCACCCAGGCGGCGCGGCGGCCCCGAACCGGATCGCCGGTGCGCGGGTCCACGATGTGATCGCGTTTACGCACGCCGGACGCGCCGAGAGCCGTCTGGCGCACCGTCAGCCGCGCGAGGACCTGGGAGGACGCGCCGGGATCGCTCAACGTCAGCGGCCAACCGTCACGACCCGGCGGCGGTTCGAGTGCGAGGACCGAACTGAAGCCGCCGTGCACCAGCGCCGCAGGCAGGCCCCACTCTTCGAGCACCTCCGCCATCAGGTCGACGGCGTAGCCCTTGCCGATGCCGCCCAGATCGACCTGCACGCCGCGCCTCGTGGCACGAACGACCGATTCTTCCGTGTCGAATTCGAGTGACGGGAAGCCCGTCCCAATCGACACGTCGAACGCGCCGCCCGTCAGATCGAAGATATGGCGCGCGATGACAAGGCACTCCAGCGTGGACGGGGTCACACGCGTGCTCTCGCCCGCGCCGAGGTGATTGATCCGGGTGATGTCGCTGTTGGGCAGGAACCGGCTCAATTCGCGCTCGAGCCGATCGACGAGATCGAAAGTGGCCTGCGCCGCCTGTGCCGCGTACGGGCGGTCGGCATGCACCGCGTAGACCTCGTACACAGTTGCCATCGCCTCGTGAGAGAAGCGACGGACGTCGCGGAGATCGGACGGCTGCTCGATGCCAACGCCGCCGTCGATCTCCGCGCCACCGCCAGGCATGGACGAATCGTTACGGCAGCGTCCAGCCGCTACGGTAGTTGTGCTGCACGTGCATGTTGGCCTCGGCGACGTTGGTGACTTTCATGTTGGGCCCGTCCCACATGAGCCGGGTGCCGGGGAAGCGCAGCGCCACGTTTCCAAGCAGAACGGCTTCGGTGAACGGACCGGCGTAGTCGAAGTTCGACACCGCCTGCCCCTTCTGCCGAATCGCGTCGAGCCAGTTCTTCTCGTGTCCGTCGCGTCCCGCCGGCACACGCGGCAAGGTCTTGGCCGGCCGGTCGGTGAATGCGGTCATCGCCGATTCGGGAATGAGCCGCGGGCTCTCGGAGTAGGTCTCGCACCACATCTTGCCCTTGTCGCCGACGAAGATCGTCCCCGACTCCGGCATCTTCCGCTCCGGTTCGAGATCGTCGGGCCGCTCCGGCAGAAGACCGCCGTCGTACCAATGCACCTTGACCGGCGGCATATTGCCTCGGGCAGGGAAGGACAGATGGATCACGGACGACGGCGGGAAGCTGTCGTTGTAGGCCACGCGCGTGCCGTAGCCGCGCGCCTCGGGTGTCGGCGGCAAGAAGTTATAGGCCAGCGTCGCGACCACGCTCTCCGGCGCGCCGAGCTTCAAGACCGTGAACGACGCGTCCATCACATGGCACGCCATGTCGCCCATCGCTCCGGCGCCGAAGTCCTGCCACGCGCGCCAGCTGAACGGGTGATACGCCGGGTTGTACGCGCGCATCGGCGCCGGGCCGATCCACAGGTCCCAATCCAGGCCCGGCGGGACGGCGGGTGTGTCGGTCGGCCGCGTCATACCCTGCGGCCAGATCGGGCGGTTCGTCCAGCAGTGCACCTCGCGCACCTGGCCGATCGCGCCCGCGTTGAACCACTCCTGCATCAGCCGCAGCCCCTCTTCGGAGTGGCCCTGGTTGCCCATCTGGCTCACGACCTTGTACTTGCGCGCGCCTTCGGCCAGCGCTCGTGCTTCGCTGATGGTCCGCGTCAGCGGCTTCTGGACGTAGACGTGCTT
>JANPCT010000116.1:0-1942 GCA_031431095.1 Acidobacteriota bacterium
ACCGGCAATCTGCTCGGTGCCGCGCTGATGATGTCCGACCACATGGTGCTGCGCCGCAATCGTATCCAGCAGCACCGCGAAGGGGCCGCGGCCTACGGTGTCCTGCTCAAGGACATCGGCGATCTCGTCGCCGAGGATAACCAGATTCTGGCCAACCGCGTGGGCGTCTATGCCGAGGCGCTGCCATCGGACCCGTCCCGTCACGCGATTCTTTCGCGAAATGTCATCGCCGGCAATGAGGTCGGTCTCGCACTCCAGAGCAACGCCGCGCTGACCGTCAGTGATAACCGCATCGCTGATAACCTGACCGACGTACGGCCCCTCGGACGGCGGCTGTCCCCGGCGATGCGGTGGTCGAGCGGCGGCCGCGGCAATTCGTGGGGTCAGTACCGCGGGTTCGACGCGGACCACGACGGCATCGGCGACGTGCCGCATACCGTCGACGACGCGATGGACGCGCTGGTCCGGCGCAGCCCGCTCATGCAGGCCTTCCTCTACACACCGGCACACCTGGCGATCGAGGCGGCCGCACGCATGTTTCCGCTCTTCCGGCAGCCGCCGGTCCTCGTCGACGATCGCCCCCTCATGACCATCCCCCAGCGAGGCTCGCGATGATCGAGATCACGGGCGTAACCAAACGCTACGGCCAACGCGAGGCCCTGTCGTCGGTGTCGTTGACCGTCCGCCCCGGTGAAGTGACGCTGCTGCTCGGCGCCAACGGCGCCGGCAAATCCACGCTGCTGCGCTGCCTGCTTGGCATCACCGGTTTCGACGGGGAGATCCGAGTCGGCGGACGGGATCCGCTCGCGCACGGACGGGACGTCCGCTCGCTCGTCGGCTACATGCCGCAGACCGGCGGGCTGCACCTCGAGCTGACGGTCGACGACACGATGCAGCTCTATGCCGGCATCCGGCGGGCGCCGCGCGAACGGTGCGCTGTACTCCTCCGGGAAGCGGGGCTGACGGGCCACGCCTCGACACGCGTTGGCGAGTTATCGGGCGGCATGCGGCAGCGACTTGGCTTCGCCCTCGCGCTGCTCAGCGATCCTCACATCCTTGTTCTCGACGAACCGAGCGCCAGCCTGGACGCGGGAGGCCGGCGGTGGCTCGCTGACAGGCTGCGTGCGGTCGCGGCCGAAGGGCGGACGATTCTCGTCTCGGCACACGCCGGGCCTGAGTTGATGGAGGTCAGCCATCGACGCGTGGTGCTCGAAGACGGTCGCGTGCTCTCGGACGAGGCCGGACCCGCCCCACCGAACCCGACGACGTGCGGGATCGCGGCGCCGCGGGCGGGTTCGATCGCGCCGGTGATCCGAAAAGAGCTGACCGACGCCGTCGGCAACCGCTGGCTGATTGGCTATGCGGCGCTGCTTGGCGTGCTCGGCCTCGCAGCCACGGCCACCGGGCTCGACAGCACCTCCGGCCTGGCCCTCCAGGCATTCGGCCGGACGACGGCAACGCTGATGAACCTGTGCCTGCTGCTCTCACCGCTGGTTGCCGTGTTGATGGCGGCAGGGTCGATCGCCGGTGAGCAGGAACGCGGAACGCTGGAACATCTCCTGGCGCAGCCGCTCACGCGCACGGGCCTGCTGCTCGGCAAGCATGCCGGGCTGATCGGCGCCCTGACGCTCGCTACGGTCGCGGGATTCCTGCCGGCCGGCGTGCTCATCGCCTCGACGGCCGGCGCCGGGATGATCGGGCATTTCCTGTTGTTCCCGGCGATCGCGTCCCTGGCCGGCGCCGCGATGGCCGGCGTCGGGCTGTTCATTTCGGTCTCGAGCCGCTCCGGTGTACAGGCGCAGGGCGCCGGTGTCTTCGCGTGGTTCGCGTTCGTGCTGCTCTACGACCTGCTGCTGATGGGCACGCTGGCCTCGAGCGGGATGCCGGCCGAGTGGCTCGCGGCCAGCCTGGTGGCGAATCCGGTCGATGCGGCGCGCGTGCT
>JANPCT010000117.1:0-4630 GCA_031431095.1 Acidobacteriota bacterium
CGCGGGCACCGCTGCCCCGGCGCCTGCGCCTCGTCCGCCGCGTCCGCCTGCGGGGCCCGCCCCGGCGGCAGTCTGCGGGATTTCCGCAGCATAGAGCCCGTTGCCCGAGCGGAAGTACAGCGTTCGTCCGTCGCGCGAGAACACCATGTTGGCGCCGCCGCCAGGGCCGCCGGCGCCGCCGCGCCCTCGTCCGGCTCCGCCGTCGGCGCTCTGGGGCACAGGCGGCACCCGCGTCAGTTGGCCGCTCTCGACGTTGACGATGTAGATGCCGGCGTTCGGGTCGGCTGCGGCGCCGGCGCCGCGGCCGCCGCCAGCGCCGCCCGTCGCCACCGTCATCGCAACCGAGTGTCCGTCCGGCGCAGTGGTGAGCCCGCCGATCGCCGTGCCCGGGACAGTGAGACGCCGGGCCCGGCGCGCCAGGCCGCTGAAATCGATTTTGACGTCCGGCGGCGGAGTGCCGGCCGCCTCGCGCGCGGTGCTCTGACGCGCGGCCGCTTCGGCCGCGAGCCCCTGCGTCTCGTTGTCGATGTCCCGATTCATCGGGTCGCGATCCTGATCGACGAGCGCGGTTGCCCACAGCTCCATCGTCGTGGCCAGACCGCCCTGCGACGCGATGCCGCTGCTGGCCCCTTCTGCCGACGTGAAGACGATGTAGCGGCCGTCGGCGGTCCAGACGGCGTTGGTCTCCGAGTACATCAGGTGCTCCTCGGACAGATGCCGCTCTTCGCCGCCGCCAATCGGGGCGATGTAGACGTGCGAGCGCAAGGTGCGGTCCTGTTTCGAAAACGCGACCCACTTGCTGTCCGGAGACACTGACACCGATCCGATGCGCGCCACGTCGCTCGACGAGATCACCGTGGTTTTCGCGTCGGCGACAGCGTAGCTGTACAGCTTCTTATCGGCCGCGGTGTAGAGGAGCAATTTCGAGTCCGGGGACCAGATGAGCGCGCCCTTTTCGTTATCGAGGCTGGTGACCTTCTTCGGCGCCCGTCCGTCGGGGTCCGAGATCCAGACCTCGTCGCGCCCGGATCGATCGGAGACGAACGCGACGTACTTGCCGTCGGCGGACCATTTCGGCGAATCGCTGCGCGACGCCATCCTGTCGGGATTGACCCGCGTGATGTCGCCACGGTCGGTGGCGATGGTGAGGATCTGCCCGCGAGCCGAGATGACGGCGCGCCGGCCGGACGGTGAGATGTCGAACGCGTCCACGTCGTTCGTGACGGTTTCGATCTCGACCTCGTTGTCCTTCTCGTCGGTGACGATGTCGAGCTTGATTTCGCTGGTGCGTCCAGAGGCGACGTCGAGCTTCCAGATGCCGAAGTTGTCTTCGTAGACGATCACCTTGCCATCGCTCGACATCGACGGCCAGAAGACGTGGCCGTCGGTGTGCTTGGTTACCTGCACCGGTTGCGCCGGCCCGCCGCTCGACGGAATTCTGTAGATGTTGTTGGCGCTCTTGCGCACCTCAGGGCTGCCTGGCTTCACGCTTCTGTCGTCGGGTAAGGGATCGCCGACAAAGTAGATGCCGTTGTCGGCGCCCCACATCGGCCAGTAGCGGTTGTACTGTTCGTCGCCGAGGAGCTTCGTGTAGGTCTTGTCGGCCAGGTTCGCAACCCACAGGTCGGCCGCATAACTGCCGCGATAGTGCTGGCGCGACCAGGTGGCGGGATGCCGGTTGAAGACGAGCGCCTTGCCGTCTGGTGAGTAGCTGCCCCAGAAGCCCCAGTCGAGCGGCAGCGGTTTCTCCATCCCGCCCGCGGCAGGGATCTGATAGAGGACGGCGACACTCGGAAACGCGCCGTCGCCGCGCGCGGCGCGGAAAATGACCTGCTGCGAATCGCGCGTCCAGCCGACGACCTCGTCGTTGCCGGTGTGGAAGGTCAACCGCCGCGGCGCGCCGCCCGCGGCCGGAATCGCGAACACGTCGTAGTTGCCGTAGCGGTTCGACGCGAAGGCGATCCACTTGCCGTCTGGGGAGAAGCGCGGGTAGACCTCGCGCGCGATGTTGTCGGTAATCCGGTGCGGATCCGTTCCGTCCTCGCTCGCCGTCCAGATGTCCCCGAGGTAGCTGAAGGTGATCCGGCCGGCGTGATAGTCCGGATGCCGCGCGAGCTTGACGGGCGCGGCGGCCAGGGGCGGGGCGCCGGATGCCAGGGCCGCGATCGTCATGGCGGCCGCCAGGGTGGTTCGTCCAAACATATCCATCCTCCAGGGTCCGTACAGGTGGGACGAGCGCGAACAGCGCGGAGTCTATCTCAAAGGTGCAGACCAGCCGCGTAGTCCGTTCGCATTATTGAACTCCGTCCAGCCGACCGATAGACTCCGCCGCGTCGTGGCCCATATTGCTTTCCCTGAAGGTCTGTCTGGCATCGCCGCCAGTCCACAACGATGATCACCATGGCTCGCACGGGCTCGTTCGCCGTTCTCCTCATGATGCTGTCCACTGCTGTGCGCGCACAGGACCCCACCGGCACCGTCGAAGGCGCCGTCACCGATACGACGGCGGCCCTGATCGCCGCGGCGCGGGTTGCCGCGCGGAATATCGAGACGGGCTTCACAAGAGAGGCCCGCTCCGGCGCGGATGGCTTCTACCGGATCAACGCGCTGCCGGTCGGGACCTATACCTTGACCGTCGAGGCCGCGCGGTTCGCGCCGTACGTCCTCGAGCAGGTGCAGGTCAGTGTCAATCAGGCTGCACGCGTCGACGTGCAGGTGGCGCTGCCGAATGTCGCGGAGTCGGTGACGGTGGCGGGCCGGGTGCACATCGTCGACACCTCGACGAATGCGCTCGGCCGCGTCGTCACCGGCCGGGAACTTCTGGATCTGCCCTTGAACGGCCGCAACTTCACCCAGCTCGGGCTGCTGCAGACGGGCGTGGCGCCGCTGACGGCCGGCGTGGCGGCCGCGGGCGGCAGCCTGCGCCAGGGCCAGGCGTACGCCGTCAACGGCATGCGCCCCGAGCAGAACGTCTACCTCGTCGACGGCGCCCAGAACATCAACCGGATGGACGGCGGATATGCGCTGAAGCTGCCAGTCGACGCGATCGCCGAGTTCCGCATCCTGACCCAGAGCGCGCCCCCCGAGTTCGGCGGCACCGGTGGCGCCACCACCAGCGTGGTGACCCGCTCGGGCGGCAACCAGCTCCACGGCAGCCTCTACGAGTTTGTCAGGAACGACGCGTTCGACGCGGCGAACTATTTTTCCACCGGCGTCGAGCCCCTGAAGCAGCATCAGTTCGGCGGCACCACCGGCGGGCCGCTGCGCAAGGACCGCGTGATGTTCTTCGGCTATTACGAAGGCTTCCGCAACGATCAGGGGACGACGACCAGCGCGACGGTGCCGACGCCGCGGCAGCGTCAGGGGGATTTTTCCGACCTCGGCGTGCCACTCGTCAACTTTGCCGCCGGCGGCGTTCCGTTCCCGGGCAACCGCATCCCCGCGGCGGCCATCAATCCGGTTTCGCTCAACGTCTTGAATCTGTACCCGCTGGGCAACGTCTCGCCGTCGATTTATCGCGCCACGCTGGTCGGGCGCAATTACCTGGACCAGGCCGGCGGACGCGCCGACTTCAACGCCTCCTCGTCGGACCAGCTGTTCGGGCGCTATTCCTATTCGGGCGGCTACAACATCAATCCGATCTCCGTGCGGGGCACCGACCTGCCCGGCTTTCCCACACGGGACGATCTGTCGACGCACTCGGTCGTGCTGTCGGACAACCATATCTTCACGCCGTCGGTGCTCAACTCGATCCGCGGGAGCTATCTGCGTCACCGCTTCTTTTTCGATCAGCGCCTGAATCGGACGCCGCCGAGCGCGCTGGGCTTCGGCTACACCTCGGCCAACGCGGAAGGTCAGGGTCCGCCGTTTTTCAACATCAGCGGCTACAGCCCCATCGGCGGGGCGATCACAGGGCCGCGCGATTCGACGCAGAACACCATCGAGATGCAGGACGCGCTGTCATGGACGAAGGGCGCGCATTTCGTCAAGGCCGGTGGCGGCTACCAGCGCAGCCAGATCGACATGTTCCAGGCCATCGCGCCGAATGCCTTCTTCGTCTTCGCCGGCACGTTCCCGACCAACAACGCGATTGCCAACCTGCTCCTCGGAGCGCCGGTGACCTTCTACCAGGGCCTCGGCGACTTCAGCCGCGACGTTCGGGTCTGGGGCGCGGCGGCGTTCGTCCAGGACGAGTGGCGCGCGCGCAAGACGCTGACGATCAACTACGGGCTTCGCTACGAACGCATCAATCCCATCACCGATGCGCAGCACCGCCTGACCGGGTTCATTCCCGGCGTGCAGTCGGTGGTGTTCCCGGACGCGCCGAGAGGGCTCGTCTTCCCGGGCGATCCGGGAATCCCCGAGGGCATCGCGCCTGGCGCGAACGCGTTCATGCCCCGCGCCGGCGTCACCTGGGATCCGACCGGCCGCGGCATCTGGTCGGTGCGATCGAGCTACGGGCTTTTCTACGATCAGTTCGCGAACGGCGCAGGCGCGGCATCACAGGTTCCGATCAGCTCGATCCCGTGGGCTCAGTTCAATCAGTACAGCGGCGCGGGCCTCAACTTCCAGAACCCGTACCTCGGACGCGTGTATCCAGCGCCGAACACCTTCGTGCGGCCATCGACCG
>JANPCT010000118.1:0-3176 GCA_031431095.1 Acidobacteriota bacterium
CTTCACCAGCGTCTCGGCCTCCGACCGCGCCGCCCGCTCACCGGCCAGCAGCCGCTCCCGCTCCTCGGCCGCACGCCGCTGCTCCGTCACGTCGGTGTTTGTGCCGAACCACTGGACGACCTGCCCCGCCTCGTCCCGCAGCGGGGCCACGCGGGTCAGGAATGGGCGGAATGCCCCATCGGCACCCCGCAACGGGAACTCCATATCGAACGGCTCGCCGGTGGCGATGGACGTTCTCCACCGCTCCAGCACGGCCGGCAGAACGGCCGGGTCGTGGACCTGCTGCCAGCCCCAGCCTTCCATCTGTTCGGGCGTCGTCCCTGTGTACTCGTACCACCTCCGGTTGTACCAGAAGATGTGCCCGTCCTGCCGGGCGCCCCACGCCAACTGCGGGATCGTCTCGGCCAAGTGCCGGAAACGCGCCTCGCTCTCGACCATCGCCGCCTCGGCCGTCTTACGCTCGGTCACGTCGAAGTGGACGAGCACGACTTCCTCCACACGCCCCGCGTCGTCCATCACCGGATAGACATGCGCCCCAACCCACCGGACCTGCCCGGCGTACTCGCCCCGATCCGGGAGGTACGGGATCGGATCGACCACCACCGCCTCGCCGGCGAACGCCCGCTCCACCAGCGGCATGACCCCCAGACGGACGAGCTCCGGGTCTTGGAGGACGTTGTAGTCGGCCAGCTGGTCGAGCGTGACCCCGAACAGCCGCCCGAACGCGCGGTTTACCTGCCGGGTCCGGCCGTCCGGCCAGAACAACTGCGTGCTCAGCGGCGAGTCTTCGACCAGCCGTTGGAACCGGGTCTCGCTCATCCGCCGCGCCTCGTCCGCCCGCCGGGCCTCGGCCAGCCGCCGCTCCGTCAGGTCGTGCATGACAACGACGGCCCCGATCTTCCGGCCGGCGGCGTCGAACACCGCCCGCCCGCTGGCCGAAAGGTGGCGCGGCACACCGTCCTTCGGTACGATCACCATCTCGGCGTCCCGGACCGCCCCGTCCCGCAGGGCGCGGAACAGCGGCACCTGTTCCGTGGTCATCCGGGTCCTGGCGTCGGGCAGGTACAGGTCGTAGTGGTCGGCCCATTGATCTGACGGAAGCGGGGCCTCGGGCAGCCCGTGAAATTCCCGCGTGGCCCGGTTGAACAGTTGGAGCACCCCGTCGCCGTCGCAGGCGACGATCCCGTCCGCCGCGTGCTCCAGTACCGCCCGCAGGAAGTCTTGCTCGCGGTGCAGGGACGCCTCGGCCCGCGCCCGCTCGTCCACCTGCCGCCGCAACTCGTCGTTGGCTTCTCTCAGCCGCTCATTGACCTGGGCCACCTCTCGCGCCCGCAGGAACACCTCGGCCTCCACCTCGCCGACGCGGGCTTGCAGCTCGTGCGACCGCTGGTCTTGTTCGGCGGCGCGGGCCGTGAGGCGGATGAACTCGGTCACGTCTTCGATGCGGTGGATGATCTGGACGACGTCCCCGCCCGGCCCGAGCACCGGGGCGTTGACGGCACTCCAGTACCGCTCCTCGAACCCGCCGGCGTCGGGGCGGCGGATGGCGTACTTCTGGACGGGCATCGTGTCGGCGGCGCGGGTGGCGAGCACGCGGCGCAGCGAGGCCTGCAGGTTGGCAACGCCGGTGGCGGCAGGGTCTTCGGGGTTGTCGGGGAACACCTGGAACAGGCCGCGCCCGAGGACGCCGGCGCGGTCCGTGAGGGTGGCCCGGAGGTACGCGTCGCTGGCGGCGACGATGGTGAACGGCTCGTCGGGCGTCAGCACGAGGAAAAGACCGGGGACCGACTCGAACAGGGCCTTGAAACCGGGCACGGGTGGGTACGACAGGGGGTCGGGCATTGACACGCTCACCATGCATGGCCGTCGGCCGACCGTCGCCCGACCTTCGGCTCCAAAACGCAGTTCTTTGACAGCCGGTTAGATGCGTTCCGTCCGAAGACGTACGATTATGGCACCGGACACAAACCTGTCAAGCTGGCCACGGAGCTCCGTTCTCGGACTCGAGCCAGGCACGGAAGAAGCGATCTCCCCCCGATTACCAGTTGATCCGCGACACCAGCTGGATAACCCGTGACGTGTTGGTCCCGTTCAGACGCGTGAGCTGATAGCCGGTCAGCGTGCTGCTGCCGAGGCCGCTGCCGAGGCCGCTGGCGTCGTTACCGGTGAGGGGGAGGAAGTTGGGGTGGTTGAACGCGTTCAGCAGCTCCGCGGCGAACTCGACGTTGACGCGCCCGACGATGGCCGTGCGCTTCGAGATGCGGATGTCGTGCTGCTGGAACAGCGGCCCGGTGACGACGAGCGAGCGCGACGCACAGTCGCCGTACGACGCGCCGTTGTCGACCTCGATGCAGTCCGGGCCGTTCGCTGGCGCGAAATATCGGCCGGTGGGTGCCGCGCCGGCGTAGCCTGACGGGGCCGTGGCGCTGACTGCAAATGCCAGGATCGTGTTGTCGATGACATCCTGAGGCAACGTGTAGACCTGCTTCCCGGCGTGGTCGAAGCGCAGCTTGAACAACCCGGTCGCGTCACTCCTCGACATCCCGACCAAGCGGACGTTGCCGAGATCCACGAGCAGGCCGCTCTGGACCTTCGACGACACGCCGATCTGCCAGCCGCCGACCACGCGGTCGACGAAGCCGTTGGCGTTGCCGCCGAACCGGCGTCCGCGTCCGAACGGCAGGTCATAGACCACGTTCGCCTTGAACGCGTGCGTGAGGTCGCCGGGCGTCCCGGCGTCACGCACGTAGAACTGCGGCTTCCTGAAGGTCCGGAAGTCCGTCAGGTATCCATGACCGAAGACGTAGCTCGACTGGAACTGCAGGCCTTGCGACAAGCGTCGGCGCAGCTCGACCTGCAGCGAGTTGTACTTCGACTCGCCGCTGTTGGTGAGCAGGTTCGCGCCCAGCAGCAGATCGGGATTGGCCACGAAGTAGTTGGCCGGAACACCCGCCGACGCGGCGTTGGCGCGCAAGGTGGCGCTGCCCATCAGCCCGTTGGTGCCGGCGTTGGCGAAGCCGAACGGATTCGGATTGCGCTCGGCCAGGAAGTTGAGGAAGGTCGAGCTGGTCCAGTTCGCGCCGGTATAGAGCGCCGCGTTGCCGGAGTTGGCGGCGTTCTGCGCGTTGAAGAACGCGAGGAACGTCGGCAGCGGCGAGGTGCCGGGCTGGCCGGTG
>JANPCT010000119.1:0-3412 GCA_031431095.1 Acidobacteriota bacterium
CCGGCGCCTGCTCCCGCGATGACGATGCCTTTCGCGCCCGCGTCAACGGCCGCCTTGATCAGATCGCCCGGCGCGCCCTGATAGGTCAGCACGACATCGACGCGCGGCAGTGTCGTCAGCGTCGAGATGTCGAATTCGCTCTGCACCGTGTGCTTCTTCTCGACGCGCCGGTAGAACACCACGCGGTCCGGGTCGACGACGCCGAGCACGCCGTAACCGCGGGTCTGAAAGGTATTCAGCCGCAGCGCGTCCGTTTTCGTGACTTCGCGCGCGGCGTTGATCTCGTCGTTGAGAACGACCATCACGCCACGCCCGCTGGCGTTGCGGTCAGCGGCGACCCGGAAGCTCTCGAGCAGGTTGGCCGCCCCTTCGTAGCCGAGCGTGCTTGGATTGCGCATCGAGCCGACGACGACCACCGGCTGGGCCGCTCGCACGGTCAGGTTCAGGAAGAATGCGAGCTCTTCGAGCGTATCGGTTCCGCTGGTGACGACGACGCCGGCGACGCCGGTATCGTCGGCGAATATCTGGTTGATGCGCTTCGCGAGGGCAAGCCATTGGTCGAGGGAGAGCTCTGAGCTGGCGACGTTCGCGAACTGCTCGAACTCTGGACGGGCGTATCGGGACACCGTCGGGATGAGCTGAACCAGCTCCTCCGCCGTCAATCGTCCCCCGGCTCTATTGGAAATCGTTCCGCCGGTGGCGACGAGCCGCACGCGAGGGGCGTCGGTGGCCGGCGCCGCGGCGGGCGTCACGGCAGCTTGCGGCGTCGTCGCGGTTTGCGCGTGGACGGACCAGCACGGCAGCGTCAGCGTCAAAAGGAGCGCGGCGACATGCGGAGAGCCGAAGCGCATGCCGGACTATACCCGAGGCGCCGGTCGCGCATGGTTCAGCGTCAGCCATCGGCTGAGGAGCTGGACGGCTGCCGCGGGCGTCGGGCCGTAGAACGGCATCATGGCGCGGGAGCCTCCCGGTGCGCGGGCAATTTGCGCCCGCCACTGGCTGCCGACCGCCGAGACTTCGATGCGGTACTCACGGCCGTTGATGTTTTCTTCGAAGCGTTTGATCGTCACGGCGGAGTGAGCATTCTAGCCGCCTGACCACGGGGCGCAAGCGAAAGGAGTCACGAAGGCGCATCCACATGCAGCAACGCGCAGGAAATGCGTCCACTGTGCGTAATAATTTTCCGGGCGTGTCAGAATGTCCACAAGCTTTCCACCGATCATCCACATGTTTTCCACAGGCCGGTTTCGCCGCGCGCTTTGCGCCGCTTTTCTCTTGCTCGGCGCCCCGCAACTCGGGGCGCAGCCTGCCGAGCCGGACCCGCTGCTGTATCGGGTTTTCCTGCGTGACAGTTCCACGATTCTCAGTTACGGCGAGTTCGCGCGCGTCGCGGATCGCGTCGTCATCTCCGTGCCGCTCGGCAGCACGCCCAGCGGACCCGACCTGCACATGGTGAGCCTTCCGGCCGACGCGGTCGATTGGGAGAAGACCGACGCGTATGCGGACACGATCCGCGCGACGCGCTACGCTGCGACTCGCGGCCCCGACGACTACGCCATGCTGAGCGGCGCGGTGACCACCGCGCTCACGGACATCTCGCTGACCAGGGATCCGGCGCGCAAGATCGCCATGGCGATGGAGGCGCGCCAGAGCGTGACGCGCTGGGTCGCGGAGCACTTCGGCTACCGCGCCACGGATGTTGCGCACATGGCCGCGCTGTTCGACAACGTCGTGGCGGAGACGCGCGCCGGTGCGGGCATGCCGAACTTCGACCTGACCCTGATTGCGAACCTGGCGGCGCCACCGTCGGTTCCGCTCCTCGCCGCGCCGAGCGATCGCGACCGTCTCGAGCAGGCGCTGCGGGCCGCCGTGCTGGCGCCGGACGCGACGGAACGGACGTCGCTGTTGCGTGGGATCGAGCGGCGGCTGGCGCAGGCGGGGGCGACCGCTGCCGCATGGACCGCTGCGCTGCGCGCGCGTGTCGCCGGTGCGCTGGCGATGGAGGAACGGGCCACTCGCGGCTACGAATCACTGACGCGCGATTCACTGCGAACGTCTGATCGGCTGGCCCGCGACGCGGACGTGAGCGGCGTCGAGCGCGTGATCCGGCGCGTCCTGGGCGAGGACGATCGCCTGGGGCAGCGCCGGCCGCAGGAGATGGCGTCGCTGCTGGCGATGCTCGACGGTCATCTGGACTCGGCGCGGCGCCTGCGGCTGGCGCGCGACAGTTGGGCGGCGCGCCTGGAGGATTGGCGCCGCTACCGCGACCTCGTTGCCGAGCCAATCGCGCTCATGCGCGTGTCGCGCGGTGCGCTCGACGAAATCCGCCGCCTCGCCGGGCCGTCGCGCGCACGGCTGAAGCGCCTCGCGACGTCGGCCGCCCGCGCTGCGGCGATTCTCAACACCATCGTCGGGCCGGCGGAAGCGTCCGATGCCCATGCGCTGCTGAAGAACGCCATTCAGCTCGCGTCGCGGGCCGCCGCTTCCCGTCAGCGCGCCATTGCCACCGGCGACATGCGGCGCGCATGGGAAGCCTCGGCCGCCGCGTCGGGCGCGTTGATGATGTTCGATCGCGCCGCCGGAGATCTCGACGTACTGCCAGCGCCGCCGAAGGCCCCGCGCCAACCGTGATTACGCCCCGCGCGACGCGGCTCGTTCGAGCCGCCGATCTCCGCGCCTATCATCGGGCGATTGCGTCCTGCCTGCCGGAGGAGCCGGCGGCGGCACGTGACTGCGCCGTCCTGGTCCCCTCGCGCAGCGCCGCCGAGGAACTGCGGCGCACGATCGAGAATGTTCGCCTCCTCCCGGCGCGCGCCGAGTGGGTCGCGCGCGCACTTCCCGACATCGTCACGCGCGACGAGTTCTACGCCCGCCTGCGCGAACGCCTGCCCGGGGCGCCGGCGCCGCTGACCGCCTTCGATCGCGAGGTGCTGCTGCGGCGATCGGCCCACGCCGCGCGCACCGCGGGGGCGGAGCCTCCGTTCAATCTGCGTCCCGGACTGATCGGCGAGATCCTGTCGCTCTACGACGAGCTGCGCCGCCGTCACAAGACCGTGGCCGATTTCCATCGCCTGATGACCGGGACGCTCGAATCGAGCGCGCCGTACGATCGCGGCGCGGCCCGGCTGCTGGCGCAGACGCTGTTCCTGACCTCGACCTTCGAGGCGTTCGAGCTCGCGCTGGCGGCGGTCACCGGTGTGGACGAGCACGGTGTGCGCGCGCTGGCGCTGACCTCCCCTCGACCGCTTTACAAACGGCTGATCGTCACCGTCACGGATCAAGTGGCGGATCGGCGCGGTCTGTGGACGGCGGACTTCGATCTCTTCGCCCGCATGCCCGGTGTGGAGGCCATCGATGTGGTCGCCACAGAAGCGATCCTGGAGTCGGGCTATCACCAGCGGCTGCACGAGAG
>JANPCT010000120.1:0-2580 GCA_031431095.1 Acidobacteriota bacterium
CGTCCCTTCGTATTTGTCTTCGGCGCGGACGAGCGGCACCCGTTCGAACGCGGCGGCGGCGTCCTTCCGGATCATCAGCACGGCCTGATCGGCCTGGAACCCCTGGAGCGTCGCGGTGATCGGCAGGTCGGCGCCGCGCGGAATCGTCGCGTCCCCGGGGGTCACCTCGATGCGATACGGCGCTGCCGCCTCGACACTGCGCGAGATCACCAGAAGCGCCGACAGGGCATGCCGCATGTACGCGGGGCCGAGAAGGAAAATCGCCGCCGCCAGCGCCAGCACCCCGCCCAGGGCGCCCGAGTAGCGCCGGACGACGTTGCGCTCGACACGGCGGCCGTCTTCGATGGCGCGGCATTTCTCGGCAGCCGTCTCGACCAGCTTGCGCACCAGCACGGGCGACTGCGGCGAGATACCCGCATGCTCGGCGGCATCGGCATCGACGGCGCTGATGATTGCGGCCTCGAGTGATGGTTCGTGCTCCTCCAGATACATCGCCACCTGTTCGTCGCTGACGCGGCGCAGCAGCGGTTTGACCAGGAATACGTAGGTCAGCAGCCCCGTCACCATCGCCAGCGCGATGCGGAAGGCCAGGATCGATTCGCTGGTAAATCGCAGCCACTGCAGGGTGACGGCCGACAGCACCAGCGCCACCGCGACACACGCAGCGAGGATCGCCGCGCCGCGCAGCGCCAGCTTCAGCCGCCAGCGGCGTCGCACGTCATGGATGATTTGCACCAGTTCGGATCGATCGCCTGCACGTTGCGTCATGAGACCCTCGCGCCATTCTGCGAAAGACGATTGGACAGCAGCGTTTCCGCCGCGAGCAGCAGGCCTCCCGCGACCAGCAGATACCACCACAACCGCTGTGCCTGCGCCTGCGCTTCATCGCTGGGCCGGCCATCCGCAAGGGCGCCCGTGCTGCCGGGTAGCCGCCCGGCGACGGCCGCCGCCAGTTCACGCGGATCGAGCGCCGCCAGATCCGATTCACTCAGGTCGACGTTGCTCGCCAGTGTCGTCGCGCTGTCGGCGGCCGCACCCTGGGTGCGGACGTCGTAGAACCCCTGTTCGGCGAGCTCGAGCGCCCCATCTTCAGTCTCGACCGCGACGCGCCCGCCCGATGGCGCGATCGCGATCGTTCCGCCGCGGGCGCCGGCCCCACCCTTGCCGGACGCCTTGCGCGGCGCGGGAATGACCTGCCCTACCGTCAATGATGCGGGGGCGTCGGTGAAATCCGCCAGATATTTCGTCACCGTGTGGATGAACGGCAGGAACACCGGCTTCACCGCCAAATCGTTCCACTCGAGATCCAGAGTGGAGGTCCACATCAGCACCCGTCCGGCGCCGGCCGCCCGATCCTTGCCCTCCATCAAGGCGGGGGTCCCGTCGTCAAAGCGGGCCAGGACCTGTCCCGTCGGCTGGAGCACGCCGCGGTAGCCGTAAAACCGCGCCGCTGAGAAATCGCCGGTGCGCGGGGCGCGGAACAATTCGAAGACGGGGTGGCTGTACTCCAGGCCTCCGAGGCGCGACGGCGTCGTCGTGGTGCGATCGACGGGATCGCCGGGCAAGCCCGGCAGGGCCGCGGCGGCGGCTGCCGGCCACGTCGCGTGCGGTCCCGCGGCGACGAACAGTCCGCCCCCCGCGGCAACGAACCGCCGCAGCCGATCGACGAGGTCGTCGGGCGCCTGGATGTCATTCAGCAACACCACCGACGTTTGCCGGAGGTCCGCGTCCGTTACGGTCGTCGGCGTGCGCGACGTGAGCTCGACGCGCGGCGACTCACCGATCGCGAGCGCCCGCGACAGATACAGCGCCTCCCGCTCCGCGCCGCCGCGGTTGACGACAAGGGCATGCACGGGCTCCGACGGGGAGACCACGAAATGAAAGACGTTGTCGCGAACCAGTGCGTCGGCCGGCAGCCGCACCGTGCCGCGCATGTTGCGTGAGGCGACGGTGAACGGACCGAAGGTCACACTGCTCGAGCCACCCGGGGCCACGTCCGCTGGAAGCGACTGAATCACGTTGCCGTCGATCTCCAGCGCCAGCGCCGCCCGCGTTACCGGCCGCGGGCCGTGATTGACCACCCCGGCGGTGACGACCACACGATCGTGGTTCTCGAATCGGGTGCGCTGCAATGACACCGGCGTCACCGACAGGTTGGCGGTCTCGCCGGCGGCAACGTTGACGGGCGTCAAGGTCGTCCGTTCGGGCAGCTTCACGTCGTCGCGTCCCGGCGTCTGGTCCCATCCGCGCCGCTGAAAGTCGGTGATCAGGATGATCTCTCGTCGTGGCAGCGCCGACTCGCCGAGCAGGCTGCCGGCGAGTTTCAGCGCCGGCGCATACCTGGTCGCGCCCGGCCCCGTTACCGCCGACGCGAGGCCCGATTCCAGACGCCCGCGATCCGCCGCGGATCGGACAGCCACGTCCGCGCCCGACGAAAAGAGCACGAGCGACGCGCGATCGCCGGGACCAAGGCCACGAATCGCATCGGTCGCGGCCGTCTTCGCTGTCGCCCAGCGGTCGCCGTACTCCATGCTGTACGACGTGTCGACGAGGATGACGGCTTCACGGGCGCCGTTCTGC
>JANPCT010000121.1:0-2775 GCA_031431095.1 Acidobacteriota bacterium
CGGACGAGGGGCTCACGCTGTGGTACGTATCGACGCGTCTGGCGCAGACGAGCCTTGCCGGACCGCTCGCGCCAGGCGCCACCGCCGCAGTGATCGACGACTCCACCGCGTTTGCCGCCGCCTCGACCGCAATCGTATTCGCGGAGGGCGGATGCCATGATGTCCTGCGCGTCGACGCCGTCGCGCCTGCCATCCTCCAGGTTCGCGCCGGATCTCGGATGTGCGCCTACGCGGCGGGCGCCTCCGTCGCGCAGGGTGAGGTGCGAACCTACCGCGTCGATCCCGCATCACGCCAACTGTTGCGGCGTGACGAAGCCACAGGTATCAGCGTGCCCGTGCTCGACAACATCGCGGGGATGGACATCGAGTACCTGGAAGCGGCCGGGCGGGTGCGAGTCACTCTCCGCGTCGGGACCGGGACCCGGAATCCGCTCGTCCCGGACCTCATCGTCGTTCACGAGATCCTGCTGCCGAATCTGCAGGTCCGGTGAGTCATGGCCCTGCTTGCTGCACTCTTCGCGACGGTCCTGCTGATGGCTCTCGGCGTTTCGGTGCTGCTGCTGGGCAGCGCGGAAATCACGCTCGCGTCGCACGACCGCGACGCACGCGCGCTGACCTACGCGTCGCGGGCTGCGGCGGAAGTGGCGGCCGTGGACCTCGCGGCGCTGCCGTCGTGGTCGGGGGTCGGCTCCCCGGGAGTGGTCCCCCAGGTGTCCGCCACACCTGGAACCTTCGTCGATTCGACCCTTGTCCCTTCCGCTCCCTGGGGCGGCGCACCGCTCGATCTGCGGGTCCTGACAACGCGCTTGCAGACCGAGAGCGCTGCCGCCAGCCCATCGGCAGTCCCGGTTCCGGCCTGGCGGATCTTCGAGTACGGAGCGCTTTCACGCCTGATTCCGGAGGCGTCATCGTTCAATCCCTATTACCTCGTCGTCTGGGTCGCGGTTCTGGACGATGTGGTGATGGTGCGCGCCGTTGCCTACGGACCCGGCGAAGCGCGGTCGATCACGGAGATTACGAGTTTGCGGGAGGCGGGCAGCGGTCCCCCGGAGCGGATGCGCAGACTGACGGTTCGGCCCGGCATCTGACGTGGTAAACTACGGGTACACAAGGAGAAAGTCCATTTCATGAAGCTGTCGAGCGTTCTCCTCGCGTGCGCGTTGCTGACCCTTCCGGGCTCCGTTCGTGCCCAGAGCCTCGGCGACCTCGCCAAAAAAGAACAGGCGCGCCGGAAGGCAGCACCTCCCGCGGCGAAGACTTATAACAACGACGACCTGAAAAAGCTGCCGCCGATGGCCGACACCGTCAGCCCGCCGGCCGAAAAGCCCACAAAGGTGGACGACGCGGTGAAACCGGCGGACGCGAAGGCGGACGCGCCCGCCGCGGCGGACCCGGCGAAGGACGAGAAGTACTGGCGCGCCCGGCTCAGCGCCGCCAGGGAAGAAATTCGCCGCAACGAGATGTTCCGCGAAGCGCTGCAGACGCGCATCAATGCGTTGTCGGCAGACTTCGCCAGTCGCGACGATCCGTTTCAGCGCGGCAAGATTGCCGACGATCGGCAGAAGGCGCTTGCGGAGATGGCGCGCGTCTCGCTCGAAATCGAGAGGTCCACCAAGCAGATCGCCGACATCGAGGAGGAGGCGCGCCGCGCCGGCGTACCTCCCGGCTGGCTCCGCTGACCGCGCAAATTCTCATCGTCGAGGACAAGGACTCGCTGCGGACGATGCTCCGGCACACGCTGGAGCGGCAGGATCATGTCGTCCTCGAGGCGCGTGATCAGTCGGAGGCCGTTCGCATGCTGCAGACGATGCAGCCCGCGGTGGTGCTGTCGGACCTCCGTCTGCCCGAAGGGGACGGCTTTGGCGTGCTCCGCGCCGCCAAGGAGATCGACGCCGACATTCCTGTCATCGTCATGACCGCGTACGGGAGCATCGAGGACGCGGTCAACGCGATGAAGGAGGGGGCGAAGGACTACCTTGCGAAGCCGGACGACCCCGATCACCTCCTGCTGCTCGTCAACCGTGCGCTCGAACAGCGCCGCATCGTGACGGAAAATCTGCTGTTGAAAGAGGAGCTCGCGGTGCGTCGCGGTGCGCCACAACTCGTCGGCGAAGACCCCTCGCTGCGCAAGGTGTTTGCGTCGCTGCAGCGGGCGGCCGCCACCGACGCGACCGTCCTGCTCGAGGGCGAGAGCGGCACCGGCAAGGAGCTCTTCGCGCGGTCGCTGCACGCGTTGAGCCCGCGGGCTGACGCGCCCTTTGTCGCGATCAACTGCGCCGCAATTCCCGAGAACCTCCTCGAGACCGAGTTGTTCGGCTACGAAAAAGGGGCGTTCACCGGCGCCGCCGCGCGCAAGCCGGGCAAGTTCGAGATGGCGCACCGCGGCACCTTGTTCCTCGACGAGATCGGCGACCTGCCGATGTCGCTGCAGGCGAAAATCCTCCGCGCGCTGGAGGAAAAGAAGTTCGAACGAGTCGGCGGCACGGCGTTGTTGTCGGTTGACGTGCGGCTTGTCGCTGCAACCAACAAGGGTCTGCGCGCTGCCGTCGCGGCGCGCCGGTTCCGCGAGGATCTGTACTTCCGCCTCTCGGTCTTCCCGATCACCATCCCGCCGCTGCGCGATCGTCCGGGCGACATCCCGGTCCTGGCGCGCCATTTCGTCGAGCGCTTCTGCCGGGATTTGAAGAAGAAGCCGTTCGCGCTGTCGCCGGGCGCCCTCGAGCAGCTGCAGACCTACCGCTGGCCCGGCAACGTGCGTGAGCTGCAGAACTGCAT
>JANPCT010000122.1:0-2864 GCA_031431095.1 Acidobacteriota bacterium
CGCGGCGATCGATTTCACGGTGATCGGGCCCGAGCTTCCCCTCGATCGCGGTGTGGTCGACCTCTTCCGTGCCGCTGGCCGCCGTGTCCTCGGTCCGCCCCGCGCCGCCGCGCAGCTCGAGTGCAGCAAGGCATTCGCGAAGTCCTTCATGGCGCGCCACGCCATCCCCACCGCGCGCTATCAGATATGTGAATCCTCCGCTCAGGCGCGGGCGATCGTTGCCGCTGGCGCGCTGGGCTTTCCCCTCGTCGTCAAGGCCGATGGCCTGGCGGCGGGAAAGGGCGTCGTCGTGGCCGCCGATCGAGGGGAGGCAGACGCAGCGATTCGCGCCGCGATGGACGAGCAGCAATTCGGCGCCGCCGGCGCGCGCGTCGTGCTCGAGGAATGCCTCGTCGGACCCGAGGTCTCGTTCTTCGCGCTGTCCGACGGCAGCCGCGCCATACCGATCACCTCCGCGCAGGATCACAAGCGCATTTTCGATGACGATCTCGGGCCCAACACCGGCGGCATGGGCGCGTTCGCGCCGAGTCCGCTGCTGGACGCGGCGTCCTGCGACGCCATCATGGCGAGCATCATCGACCCCGTGCTGCGCGGGATGCGAGAGGAGGGGACCGAGTACCGCGGTTTTCTTTACGCCGGCCTGATGCTGACCGCAGCCGGGCCACAGGTAATTGAATACAACGTCCGATTCGGCGACCCCGAAGCGCAGGCCGTCATGCCGCTGGTCGCCGGCGAGCTCATGCCGCTACTGATGGCCGCAGCAGAAGGGGATCTCGGCGGCCGCCGGATCGAGCTGGAACAGGGGGTGTCGGCTGCCGTCGTCCTCGCCTCGGCGAACTATCCCGGCGCGGTCAGGAGCGGTGCGGCAATTGGTGGCCTCGAACAGGCATCGCAGATGCCCGGTGTCACCGTTTTCCATTCCGGCACCATGGCGGCAGACCGGCAAATCGTCACGAATGGCGGCCGTGTGCTCACCGTCGTCGGAACCGGTGCCACTTACCAGGACGCGATCACCCGCGCCTACGGGGGGGTCGCGAGAATCTCCTTCGCGGGGATGCAGTATCGTCGGGATATCGGTCGCAAAGCGCTCGGCACCTGCTGAAGCCGGGAACCGGGGGTCCCGAACCAGCGACTGCGAACCTTCGAAATTCCGTTATCCGCCAACCAAGAGCGAGAGCAAAAACACAATGCCCGACATTCTGATTTTGATGGGTTCTGACTCCGACGCGCCGGTAATGCAGGGCGCCGTCGACGTGCTCAACGAGTTCGGCATCTCGAGTGAGATGACCGTTGCGAGCGCACACCGATCCCCCGCGCGCGTGATGCGCCTGGTCGACGAGGCGCCGGGACGCGGCGTCAAGGTCTTCATCGTCGGTGCCGGCGCCGCCGCGCACCTCGCGGGGGTCGTCGCGGCGCATTCCATCCTCCCGGTCATCGGTGTACCGATCGACTCCTCCGCACTCAAGGGGCTGGACGCGCTGCTCTCCACCGTGCAGATGCCGCCGGGCGTGCCTGTGGCCACGGTGTCGATCGGCAAGCCGGGCGCAACGAATGCCGGCGTGCTTGCGGCGCAGATCCTGGGCGTCGGCGATCCCGCGATGGCGAAGAAGGTCACCGAGTTCAAGCAAAAGCTCGCCGACAAAGTCGAAGCGGCGGCCGCCAGGTTGAACGGGTCGACGACTGGACACCAAGGCACTCAGGCAAGGCGTTAAGATAAGAAATCTACGAGGGCATCAGGCCGTCGTGTTCTTGTGCCTTCGTGATCGGCCGTCGCCCGTGAAGTACTCAATCATCACCTTCGGTTGCCGCGTCAACCAGGCCGACTCCCTGCGGCTGGAAGAAGATCTGCGCGCGGACGGCGCCATTGACAGCGCCTCGTGTGACGCGGACCTGGTCATCGTCAACACCTGCTCGGTGACCGCCTCGGCGGACCAGGGCGCGCGCCAAACCATCCGCCGCATCGCCCGCGAAAATCCAGGCGCACGGATCGTCGCCACCGGCTGCTACGCGACGCGTTGCGCGGACGAGGTCGCTTCGTTGCCGGGGGTCGTGCGGGTCGTGAGGAACGACGAGAAGCTCGAGTTGGTGCGCGGAGCCGCAGGTTTCGGCCCTTCGGCGACGTCGCATCGGCGTCCCACCGGCATCGCGACCACCGCCGAGCGCGACGGCGACGGCCCCTGCGGCACAGCCATCGAACCAGGTGTCGCCGGCCGTACCGCGTTTACGATTCGGGCACAGACCGGCTGCGAAGAGCAGTGCGCCTACTGCATCATCCCGGCGACTCGTGGTGCGTCACGCAGCCTGCCGATCGCCGATCTCGTCGCCGAGATCCGGCGCGTCGTCGCGGCGGGTTTCAAGGAAGTCACTCTGACCGGCGTGCATCTTGGCTCGTACGGTCGCGACCTGACGCCCGCTTCATCGTTGCTCGCGTTGCTGCAAGCGCTCGACGCGATCGAGGGAGACGTCACCTTCCGCATCAGCTCGCTGGAGCCGATGGATTGTTCACCGGCGATCGTCGCGCTGGTGGCGGGCAGCGCCCGCTTCCTCCCGCATTTCCACCTGCCACTGCAGCACGCGTCCGATCGGGTGCTCACGGCAATGCGCCGGCCCTACACACTCGACGAATATCGCCGGCTCGTGGACGGCATTGCATCGCGTCTGCCGCACGCATCGATCGGCTCCGACATGATTGCCGGATTCCCGGGCGAGACGGACGACGACTTCGCGGCAAATCTTTCATACCTGCCCTCCTCACCGCTCACGCACCTGCACGTGTTTCCCTACTCGGACCGGCCCGGCACGGAGGCGTCGCGTATGAGCGGGCGGGTGCATGGCGCGCTCATTCGCGCGCGTCGCTCGCATCG
>JANPCT010000123.1:0-10968 GCA_031431095.1 Acidobacteriota bacterium
CCAGAACGGCATCTGGCAGTCGAAGCGTGCGCGCGTCACCTGGAATCGATCGGGCGATCGGAGCGCTTTCGTGAACACCTGCAGGACGCCGTCGACGCTGGCGACATACGCGAGCGTCTCCCCTTTCGGCGACCAGGCCGGCGAGCTCTGGTAACCGGGGTCGGTCGCGAATGGTGTGAAGCGATACCGCTCGAAGTCGCCGCCGGTCCGGGTCGTCAGTGCGACAACGGCAATGGCTGCGGCCACTGCGGCGACCGAGACGGGCACGCCGAAGACGAGTGTCCGGCGCCAGCGGGAGCGGCGCGGCGGCGGCACCGCGACCTCGGTCGACGAGGTGAGTTCGGGAAGTCGATCCCGCAGCGTGCGCAGCTCGCGCCCGAGATCCGAGGTGGACTCGTATCGCTGCCTCGGATCTTTTGCCAGGCACCGCTCGATCGCCCAGCGCAGCGGCGCCGGCACGCGGACGTTCAGCTTCGCGAGTGGTTCCGGTTCGTCCTCCAGGATCGCCGCCAGCGTCTGCGGCGCGGTCGCGCCGTGGAACGCGCGCCGTCCGGTCGCCATTTCGTACAGCGTGGCCCCGAGAGAGAACTGGTCGGTGCGGTAGTCCACCACCGCGCCTCGCGCCTGCTCCGGGCTCATGTACGGCACGGTGCCCTGGATCGTCAACGCGTGGGTCAGCGTCACGTCGAAACCAGACATGTCCGGCTGCGCGCCGACGAGCGCAAGGCCGAAGTCCACGATCTTGACGCGCCCCTCGCGGGTCACCATCACGTTCTCGGGCTTGAAGTCGCGATGGACGATGCCGGCCTGGTGCGCGGCGGCCAGACCTTCGGCCATCTGCACGCCGAGATCGAGAATTTCGCGCACGCTGAGCGGGGCACGCGCCACCAGCGCGCGCAGCGACGCGCCGTCAATGAGCTCGGACACGATGAACGGCACGCCGTCCTGCACACCGACGTCGTACACCGTGACGATGTTGGGGTGATTGAGCGCGCTTGCCGCCTGCGCTTCGTCCGTGAGCCGCTTCTGATGGCCCGGATCGGCTGCCGCGTTCGCGAGAACCTTGATGGCGACGTCGCGGTTCAGTCTCGGATCGCGGGCCCGATAAACCTCGCCCATCCCCCCGGAGCCAACGGTGCCCAGGATCTGAAAGGGTCCGTACTGGCGAGGACTCTCTACCATCTGGCTGTGGACCCCCAATCTACTCCAAATGGAGTTGTGTACAATCCCGCAGACCCTGATGCGCCAGGCGTTCGGCGACTGCCTGTTCGACCGCGGACGGCGCGAGCTGACGTGCCGCGGTTCGCTCGTCCACGCCAGCCCGAAGCTGCTCGCGTTGCTGGAGGCGCTGCTCGACGCGGCGCCCAGGGCCCTGACCAAGGCGGAGGTCCACCAGTCCGTCTGGCCCGATACCTTCGTGGCGGACGCGACGTTGACGCACCTCGTGGCCGAACTCCGGACGGCTCTCGGCGAGGACGCGCGGGCGCCGCGGTTGCTGCGGACGATTCACGGTTACGGGTACGCGTTCGTTGGCGAGATCTCAAAACCCCTCGTGCCCGCCCTGCCGGCGAGCGCCGTCATCTACAAGGTCGTCGTCGGCGACCGTGAGATTCCGCTCGGCCCAGGCGTTCACATCGTCGGCCGGTCGCCGGATGCCGCCGTTCGCGTGGACGACCACGGCGTCTCGCGCCAGCACGCACGGATTACGATCAACGCGGGGGCCGCGACGATTGAAGACCTGGGCAGCAAAAACGGGACGATTCTCAACGGTGACGCGATTGCCGGGGCCGCCAGCCTTACCGACCGCGCCCTGATCGTCCTCGGCACGGTGGCGCTGAGGTTCCTTGTGCTCGATGCGCTGGCGTCGACCGACACGATTCTGCGCCGGGACGCAAAGGCATAGCGTCAGTCCGACGACGGTCGCGTCGAGGCCGAGAACAGCTCGAACCCTCGCGGTAGCCGCGGTGAAAAACGCGCTAGCCCACCGTCACTGCCATCATCGTGGCGTCGTCGAACAGGTCGCGTCCGCCGCGAAACGCCGCGATCGCCCCCTCGACGGTGGTGAGCACCTGTTCGGCGCTGCCGCGCGCGGCGGCGGCGACGAGCGACTCGAGGCGATCCGAACCGAACATCTCACCGGCCTCGTTCTCCATCTCGACGCAGCCATCGGTATAGAAGAAGAGCAAATCGCCAGGCGCCAGCTGCACCGCTTGCTCGCTGTAGCCGTGCCCGGCCAGCATGCCGACGGGCATGCCGGTGGACGACAGCTTCTGAAGGCCGCCGTTGACGGGCAGGACGAACTGGGGGTTGTGCCCCGCGTTGACGTAGCGCAGCAGCCGCGTTGCGGGATCGAAGATCGCGATGAAGAGTGTCGCATACACCGGGCCTGGTGAATTGGCCTCGATGTCGTGGTCGATGGCCTCGGCGATGGCCGAGAGTCCCTGGCCGAGCGCGAAGCGGGTGCGGAGCGAGGCCTGGATGTTGGCCATGAGCAGCGCGGCGCCCACGCCTTTACCGGAGACGTCGCCGACGAGCAGCGCGACAAGACCCGAGTCGAGCTGGAAGTAGTTGAAGAAATCGCCGCCGACCTCACGCGCCGGCACCGAGACGCCCTTCACTTCCGTGAGCCCGAAATGCAGCGGCGCCCGCGGCTGCATCTCTGCCTGGATCTGCCGTCCCAGTTCGAGCTCGCGTCGTATGCGTTCCTGTTCGACCGCCGATCGCTGGTGCTGCTCCACGTCCGCGGCCATGTGATTGAACGCCGACGCAAGGCGGCCGATCTCGTCGCGCGACTTCACCGGCACGCGCGCGCTGTAGTCGCCTTGCGCGATACGGCCGACACCGGCCGTCAGATCCGTGAGATGGCGCGTCAGCCGCCCGGACAACGGCACCATGCCCCCGAGCGCGATGGCAATGAACAGCAGGCCGAACCCGGCGTTCCTCGCCGTCGTCCGGCGCAGATCGTTGAGCAGGTTACCGACCGGGCGCGCGATGCCGAAGCGGAGTCCCGCACCAGAGCGGTCCGGCATCGTGACGACGACCCAGTCGCCGTCGCGCTTGGTGCCGGGCGTGTCGTCGATGCGCGACACGTCGAGCGGCGCGAGCTTGGCGCGATCGGGCTCGTTGGGCGCGTAGAGATGGCCGTCCTTGCCGACCGCAAAGGGAATCTCGCCGCTGTCACGGCGCGTGTTGGCGAAGACGGTGGCGAGCAGGTTCGGCAAGTTGATTTCCGCATTGACCTGCCCGACGACCTGCCCGTCGCGTTCCATTCTCACGTTCAATTGATTGCCGCTCAACGCTGCCCGGCGTGTCATCGGTGGCGCCAGCGGCGGCGGAGCAGTCGAGGGTGCGGCGACGGGTGTCGATCGCGCCGCCGCCGCGCGCGGGTTGCTCCCGGCGGGCTTCGACGACGCAACGGTCGCGGCTGGAGTTGCCGTGGCGGCGACCAGAGTCGCGGTCGTCGCGCCCGAACGCGATGGTGCGGCCGGAGCCGGAGGCGCGGGTATCGACGGCAGCCCCGGCGACACAGGAGGCAACGCCGCCGGTCCCGGCGGAGCGGGCACGGGGGCGGAAGGCGGCACACCCTTCGCTGCGGCCACGGTCGCGGCCCGATCGACAGCCGCCAGCTGCCTCGCGGCTTCGGCTTTTTTCTGGATCTCCGCGGCGCTGAGTTGCAGGCCCTGGACGATACCGAGCAGGCGCTGGTTCACTTCCCGGCCGACCCGCTGGCGCTCCTCGGGCGTCATGTTCTCCAGCGTGCCGTCGGGGGCCATCTCGCGGAACAGCTCGCGGCGGATCGGCGCCAGGTCGATCCGCATGTGCGTTGGATCGACGTTCGGAGCAGATGCGCCGGGAGGCGCGGGCCCCGGCTCTCCGCCAGGGGTGGGGCCATCCCCAGGTGGACGGTCCGGCCGGCCACCGCCGCCGAAACGACGCTGCCCGCGGCGGCCGTCGCCTTCGCGTCCGGATCCCTCGGCAGGGGCGGCGTTGCCGCCTCGTCCCCGACCACCCGGGTCCAATGCGCGGTCTGACTGGAATGCGGGCACCGGGACGACTCCAGCGCGCAGTGTGGCCTCAGCTGCCGCGACGCCAGGAGGAGTTGCACCACCGCCCACCCCGGGGAGCGAACCCTGCTGCGAACCAAGCCGGCCGCCGAATCGGCCGACGCCGCGCACTTCAACGTTGTTGAGCAGCATCGCGACTTCGCCGAGGGCGCCCGCGACCTGGCCCTCGATCGTGCGTGGATCGATCGCGGATGCCGCGCCGGCGATGACGGGGACCTCGGGCGCCTGCGGCGGCGCCGGTGCCGTGGCCGACGCCGCTTCCGTTGCGCGCGCCGCGCGCGTAAGCGCCATGCGCGTCGACGCCGGAGCGGCTTTCCCGGACGTGCCGCGGACCTCGGGGGAGCGCGCGGCCGGCATGTCCATCAGGTGCTCGACACGCTCGCTGATCTGCGTCGTGACCACCTGCATCCGTTGCGTGAGCTCGGCGGTGAGCATCTCGGTTTCGTGCTGCGCCGCGACGCGCAGCGCGCGCAGGTTGCTGGCGTACGCGTAGAAGGTCACGGCCGCCAGCGGCACGACCGAGAACAGGAAGAAAGCGACGATGAGGCGGGTGCGCAAGCTCATGAGGTCAGCGTGTCACCCGTAGAATACGTCAAGCCGCCGGCGCGTCGGCGGATCCGCCAGAGGACATGCCCGCCCGACGCGATCGGTGCCGAGTGTGTGGCGGTTACGCCGGTTGCTTCGCGTGGAGCGAGAAGGCGGCGCCCTGCGGATCCATCGCGTTGAAAATCCAGTCGCCGCCTGGCACTTCCATCGGGCCGTTGAGGATCTGGCCGCCGTTGGCCTTCACCCGTTCGGACGCGGCGTTGATGTCGGGGACGCGGAAATAGAGCGCCCAGTGCGGCGGCACCTGCGCGAGTTCTTTCGGCTTGTTCATCATGCCGCCGATCATGCGCGCTCCGCGGTTGAACTCCTGGTACGTGCCCATCTCACCCATGTCCATCGCCTCGGACGGCTGCCAGCCGAAGAGTTCCTTATAGAAAGTCATCGCGGCAGGCGCGTCCGTCGTCATCAGCTCGAGCCATGAGACCTCGCCCATTTCCGGGTCGTGGTCCGGCGGGTTGTCACGGGGTTCCGGCTCAATGATGTAGAACGCGGCGCCCTGGGGGTCCCTGATCATCTGCATGCGCCCGACAGTTGGCACGTCGAGGACCTCGGACATTTCGCTGCCGCCGAGTCGTGTGACCTGCGCGGCCGCGTCCTCGATTTTGGGGACGGCGATGTACATCGACCAGAACGGCGGCATCTTCATATCCGCCGCCCGTTCCATCAGTCCGGCGACGCCGGCGCCGCCGCTCCGCTTGAACATGGTGTAGGGCGTCGGCGAGTGGCCGAACGGCTCGGACGTCCAGCCGACGACCTTGTCGTAGAACGCTTCGGCGGCCTTGGTGTCGGTGGTCATCAGCTCGGCCCAGACGAGACGACCCAGGATCTGTGCAGGTGCGGAAGTAGCCATCGTGCCTCCATCTGTTGGAAACGACTATTCCAGCACATTTTGCCGTCTGCGCGCGACAGCGCAGTGACGAATGACCAGCCTCACGTTGACAGCCTCACCCCCCTGCCTTACACTCGCCTCGAATTTCCCTGACCACGTGCGAACCACTTCCCGTGTTCTCGTAACACTCGTCTGCCTCGCGAGCGTTACGCCTGCGACTGACGCACAGTCGACGGGAGACGTCCTCACTCTCGATCGCGCCGTCGACTTAGCGCTCGCGTCAAATCGATCGCTGCAGGTGGCGGCGCAGGACCTCCGGCGAGTGGACGACGACATCGCGGCGCTGCGGACGCGGCGCTTCCCCGCGCTCGACGTCAAGCTGTTCGAGGGCGCCTTTCTCTCGCCGATACAGTTCACGTTCCGGCAGGGCGCGTTCGGCACCTTCCCCGCCACCGGACCCATTCCGTTCTCCGACCTGTCCGTCGACTCGCCGCGCCGTCCCGGTACGGCCGTCCTCTTCACCGCCGTGCAGCCGCTGACGCAGTTGCGGAAGATCGCGCGCGCCCAGTCGTTGTTGCAACTGGGCGGCAGCCTCGCCGACGAAAAGATCCGCGGCCAGCGCCAGCAACTGATCGGCGATGTGCGCCGCGCTTACTACGGCCTGCAGCAGACGGCTGCGGGCCTCGCGGCCTTGCGCGACGCCACGACACAACTCGACGAACTGGAACGGGTGGTGGCGCGGTACGTCGAGCAGGAAGTGGCCCTTCCGGCGGATCACCTCGCGGTGCGGACCGAGCGCGCCCGGACGGATCGCGACACCCTGGTGCTCCGCAACCTCCAGGCGACATTGACGGAGCGGATCAATCAGCTGATCGGACGGGACCTCGCGACCCCGTTCACCACCGCGCCGATCGCGGCGGCCGCCGCGGACGAACGGCTGGTCGACGCCGCCGTCGCGCGCGCCATGGCGTCACGTCCCGCGATCCGCGAAGCGCAGATCAATCAGCGCCGCGCGTCGGCCGATCTCGCGTTGCATGCACTCGATCGACTGCCCGACGTCAGCGTCGGGGTCGGCGTGCTGCGGCTCGCCAACGTCGACGTGCTGCCGCACACCGTGGCGGCGGCCGCCGCGATCGTGTCCTGGGAACCGTGGGACTGGGGACGCCGGCGTCACGAGGCGGATGCCCGCGGCCGGACGCTGGAGCAGGCGCGGCTCGGCGTCGAGGAAGCCCGTTCGCTCGTCGAGCTCGACGTCCGCAGCAAGAGCCGCGCGGTTGGCGAAGCACGCGCCGCGCTCGACGTCGCTGACCTCGCGCGGCAGACCGCCGCCGAGCAGCTCAGAGTGGTCACCGATCGCTACCGCGTGGAAGCGGCGTTGCTCAAGGACGTTCTCGAAGCGCAGACCGCCATGACCCATGCGGTCCAGCTCTATCAACAGGCACTCGGCACATTCTGGACCGCGCGAGCGGACTTCGACCAGGCCGTGGGAGATCAGCCATGACCCGCCGCATTGCCGTTCTTGCGCTCGTCGCCGCAACCTCGATCGCCGCCTGCCGGCACCAGGAGAAGCCCGCCGCCGTGCCGACGCCGGTGCGGGTCGTTGCGGTCGGCACCGCCGGCAGCGCCGGCGCACCGCGCTATTCCGCTGCCATCCTTCCCGCCTCGCGGGTCGACCTGGCGTTCAAGGTTCCCGGCTATGTCGCCGACGTGACGCAAGTGAACGACGGCGCGGGCCGCCGGCGCGCGCTCCAGGAAGGCGATCGCGTCACACGCGGCCAGCCGCTCGCGCGCCTGCGCTCGGCCGACTACGACGTCAAAGTCGATGCGGCCCGATCGCAGCAAGCCGAGGTCGAGGCGGCGATGACGCAGGCGAAGCAGGCGTTCGAGCGCGCCAAGGCGCTCTACGAGCGCAAGAGTCTGACCCGGACCGATTACGACGCCGCCAGGGCCGCCTACGAGACGGTACTGGCGCGACAGTCGGGCGTGGCGGCGCTCGCGGCCGAGGCGCAAAACGCCCGCGGCGATTCCTCATTGCGAAGTCCGATGGACGGCGTGGTGCTGAAGCGGCTGGTCGAAGTGGGCTCGCTCGTCGGACCCGGGACGCCCGGATTCGTCATCGCGGATATCTCCGCCGTGAAGATCCTGTTCGGCGCGCCCGACGTCGTCGTCCGGCGGCTCGCGCTCCAGCAGGTAGTGACGGTGACGACCGCGGCCTATCCCAACGATCGCTTCGCCGGACGCGTCACCAGTCTGGCGCCGGCGGCCAGTCCCGGCAGCCTCGTGTTCGACGCCGAAGTGACGGTTCCAAACACGGACGGCCGGCTCAAGCCCGGCATGGTGGCATCGTTCGAGCTCACGGCCGAACCGACGGCCGGTGTGCTCTCCGTCCCGCTGGCCGCGATCGTCCGCTCGCGCACCCGTCCCGACGGCTACGCCCTCTTCATCGTCGAGGATCAGAAAGGCGCGCCGGTCGCCCGCCTTCGAGAAGTGACGCTCGGCGACATGGTGGCGACGGGCGTCACGGTGACATCGGGACTGCGTGCCGGCGACCGGGTCGTGATCTCGGGCGCAACGATCGTCGCCGACGGCGAGGCCGTGGAGATTCTGCGGTAACGCCATGGCGCACGGGCATTCCGACGCGGACCTCGTCCAGCAGACCCACAACACGGCGCGATTTTTCACCGAGAACCGTCAGATCGCGTGGGTGCTGCTCGCGGTCACCTTGATCTGGGGCGTCTACGGCTACATCCAGATGCCCAAGCGCAAGGACCCCGTGTTCCCGGTCATATATGCGGCGGCCGTGACCGTCTGGCCAGGCGCCAGCGCCGAGCGCATCGAACAGCTGGTGACGCGGAAGATCGAAGAGAAGATGGCGGAGAATCCGCGCGTCGAGCGGATCGAGTCGACGTCGCGGAGCAACGTGTCGATCGTGGTCATCGCCCTCGATGAAAGGACCACGGATCCAGCCAAGGAGTGGGACGACATCGCGCTGCGGCTCAACGGCATCCGCGACCTGCCGCCCGGCGCCGGTCCCGTGGAGTTCATCAAGGACTTCGGCGACACGGCGACGCTGATGCTGACGGTCGCGAGCCCGAAGGTGGACGCCGTAGGGCTCGCCATCCGCGCCGGCCAGATCCGCCGCGCCATCGAGCAGGTGCGCGCGACGGTGCCGGCAGCCGCGCGAGCCCGCCGCGTGTCGATGATCGTGGCCTTCCCGCCGTCGCTCGACAGCGCCGGCGCCGAACGCCATCGCGACCTGGTGTCGCGGGTCCTGACGACGGATCGGTTGATCGAGGACGCGCGGCCGCTTGGCGGACCCGGGTTCGTCGGGATCGACTTCAGCAGCGTCGCCGATCGGGCGGCGCTGTCGGCCGCGCTCCATCGCGTCATGACCGAGCGGCTGGCCCCGGCCGAGTACCATCCGGACATCTGGGACGCCGCGATCGTCGCCGACCCGGCGCAAACGGAAGCGGCGCTCACGGAGGTCGCGGGCGATCGTTACACCTATCGTGAGCTCGACCAGTTCACCGACGTCATCAAGCGGACGCTGCAAACCGTGCCGGAGGTGTCGAAGGTCTTTCGCGCGGGTCTCCTGCCCGAACAGATCTTTCTCGACTACTCGCAGGAGGCGCTGACTACTGCGGGTGTGCCGCTCTCCCGCCTCGCGGAGATCCTCAACGCCAGGAACATCACGCTGCCCGGCGGCATGCTCGACGTCCAGGGCAAGTCGCTCCTCATCGATCCGTCGGGCGAATTTCACAGCGCGGCCGACATCGGCAACGTCATCGTCTCGCAGTCGCCGTCCGGGATGCCGGTCTACCTGCGCGACGCCGTGGACATCACTCGCGGCTATCAGACGCCGCGTTACCTGAACTACTACTACGCGCGCGACAAGGATCAGGCGTGGCGGCGCGGCCGCAGCATCACGCTCGCGGTACAGATGCGTCCAGGCCAGCAGGTCGGTGACTTCGGCGCCGCGGTGGACGCCGCGCTGACGCAGCTGGCGCCGCGGCTGCCCGTCGACCTGCAACTGGCGCGGCCGTCCGATCAGCCGCTGCAGGTACGGGAGAACGTCGGCCTGTTCATGCGCAGCCTCTACGAGGCGATTGCGCTCGTCATCCTGGTCGCGCTGGTGGGCTTCTGGGAATGGCGGTCGGCGCTGGTGATGGCCTGCGCGATTCCGCTGACGCTGGCGATGACCTTCGGTCTGATGGACATCCTGGGCATCGACATCCAGCAGGTGTCGGTCGCATCCTTGATAATCGCGCTCGGTCTGCTGGTGGACGATCCCGTCGTCGCGGGAGATGCGATCAAGCGCGAGCTCGATCACGGCCAGCCCAATGTCGTCGCCGCCTGGCTCGGACCGACCAAACTGGCCACGGCGATCCTGTTCGCCACCATCACCAACATCGTCGCCTACCTGCCGCTGCTGTTGCTCAAGAGCCAGACGGGAGCGTTCATCTACAGCTTGCCGGTCGTGCTGGCGTGTTCGCTCATCGCGTCGCGAGTGGTCTCGATGACGTTCCTGCCGCTGCTCGGGTTTTACCTGCTGCGGCCGTCGAAGCGCTCCACCGTGACCGCTCAGGAGCGGCGCGAGCGCGGCTTCACCGGCGCCTATTACCGGACGGTGGGCTGGGCGATCGATCACCGCTGGGTGGCGCTCGCGGGGGCGCTCGCACTGCTCATCGGCGGCGGACTCGTCGTCACCCGCCTGCGCGTGCAGTTCTTCCCGAAGGATCTGTCGTATCTATCGTACGTCGACGTGTGGCTGCCGGAGGACGCGACCATTGGCGCCACTAACGCGACGGCGGTGCAGGCGGAAGCGATCATCCGGCGCGTCGCCGACGAGTACTCCGCGCACCACACGGGTGAGGACGGCAAACCCGCGGACGTCCTGCTGTCGGTGACGTCCTTCATCGGCGGCGGCGGGCCGCGCTTCTGGTTTTCCGTCGCACCCGAGTTGTTCCAGCCCAATTACGCGCAGCTCATCATCAACGTCCGCGACAAACACGACACGGCCCATCTCGTCGATCCGTGGCAGCGGGCCTTGAGCGCCGGGATCCCGGGGGCGCGCCTCGACGTGCGTCAGCTCGAGACCGGGAAACCGATCGGCATTCCGGTCGCGGTGCGCCTGTCGGGTGAAAGCATTCCGGAACTGCGGCGGCTCGCCGAGGAAGTGAAGGGAATCCTCCGCACGATCCCTGCGGCGGTGCGCATCCGCGATGACTGGGGCGCCGACAGCTTCAAGGTGAAGCTCGAAGTCGATCCCGACCGCGCCAACTTCGCCGGCGTGTCGAATCTCGACGTCGCGTTGTCGTCCGTGACCGGCATGACCGGCTTCCCCGTCACCACCTTGCGCGAGGGGAATCTGCAGATTCCCATCGTGGCGCGGCTGCGCGTTGACGAGCGCGCGCGCATGACCGACGTCCAGAACCTCTACGTCTACCCGCTCCAGGGCACCACCCGGGT
>JANPCT010000124.1:0-4551 GCA_031431095.1 Acidobacteriota bacterium
TGAACGTCTATCGCGGGCAGGCGTTCGTCCAGGCGACCGGCCGCGCGGATGCGAGCGGCCTCGCGGACATCGCCGTGCGCGCGAAGTACCTCCTGGCAAGTTCTTCGACCGGCGGGCTCGCAGTGGCCGGAGAAGTGCGCCTGCCAACCGGCGAGGAGGCCGACCTGCTGGGCACGGGGCGGACGGGCCTGCGGCTGGCGGCGGTGGGGTCCGTTGAGAACGTCCGCGTCGGCTTTCACGGCAATGCGGGGTTCACACGCGGGGGCGTCTCCGACGAGATCAACGGCTCCGGAGCCGTGACGGTTGCGGCGACGCCGCATCTCACACTGTCCGGCGAGCTGCTCGTGCGGCGCCTGTCAGATCTTCGTGAGGTGGCGGCAGCCTCAGCCCCTCACCCCTCGTTCAGCGGCGTCAACACGACGCGGCTGGTGCCTGGCCTCTCGACGCCCATCCTCTCGAGTGCGGTTGCCGGCGTGAAGTGGAACGCCCGCGCCACGATGGTGATCACAGGGCAGGTGCTGTGGCGTCTGGGCAAGGGCGGCCTTACGGCTCCGTTCACCCCCACGATCTCGATCGACTATCTGTTCTGAACCCTGGCGTTGACGATCTGCCACCCTTCGCCAGACTTTGCAAGGTCGAAGCTCCAGCGGCGCGCATCCGTCCGCGCCGAGCCCGACCCCACCTTCGGCGCCCATGTCGCGGAACCCGAGCATGTCGCGCGCGCCGTGGCGCCTGTCACATCGACCTCGCAGTCGCCGAGCGAGACCTGTTGCGAGGCCAGCGTCTCAAAGGCGCGCGACAGTGCCGTCCGATCGACGCGTGGCCAGACGCGTTGAGCGGCATCCGCGTCCAGCGCGGAGTAGGCCTGCGCATATCGATCCAACGCGTTCCGTACCAGCGGCTCGTCTGAAGGTTCCGCAGGCGTCGAGCCGTCCTTCGGTGCGGGCGCTGTGTCCGTCGCCCGCGCCAACGGCTCGGGCAGGCCCGCGATCGGGCCGGCGGCGAATGGCGCCCGCACCAGCCGCGGCGCCTCGCCGGTGTCGGCAAGACGCAGCGCCGGTACGGCGCTGGCGTCCGGGGTGGAAGTCGGGGCGGCAGACCTCGCGGCCGGCTCGTTGATCACTGGCGGCATCTCGGCAACCCGCATCGCAGATGCTGGCGGTTTCGTGACTGTCGTCGCGACGGGGGGAGGCGTGGTGCGCGCGTCCGCTTCCAGCGCTGGCGGGGAGGACGGCGACAGGGTATTGCGATCCGGCTCTTTCGTTGGCGCGGGCAGTGGCGGCGGCGCTGGACTCGCGAGCGCTGCGACATGGATCGCACCCGGCGAATCGGCGCGGTGATTGCCGCCAAGCCGTGTCGCCACTCCCGCCACGAGCAGGATCGCGGCAGCAGGAACGAGCAGTCGCAGGCGATTGCGCGTCGGGGCGTTCGAGCTGTCGAGTACGACTGGACCCGGAGTCTCCACTTCGCCGGCGGCTTCGCGGGGCGCGAATGTGAACGAGTCCAGCGCCAAAGGTGCCACCGGCGTGGCGCGCACCTTCTGCTCGAGCCGATGCAGCGCGGGGAGGGATGGCGCCAGCCGGCGCACTTCTTCGAGGCAGGGGAGCACGTCTTCCGGGTAGCCCGCGTCGAGGGCGATCTCAGCGCGGAGCAACAGGCGCTCGGCGCGGCGCAGCCGCATGCGTGATTCGAAGCTCTGCCATTCTCCGGTAGACGTGTGGGAAGGCATCCTCCGGCCGGGCTGCAAAAGGCGGTCCTACGCGACCGGTAATGCCTCGCGAGTGAACAAGCGCTCGGTGTCCTTGTTGAACAGGACCCAGAGCGCGTAGATGCCGAGTGCGGTACCGATGGGGATGTTGATGAGGTGGATGACGGCGAGCACCATCGCGCCGATACGAGCCCATGGCTTGAGGTTCACCAGGCCGATACCGACGATGAGTCCGGGCAGCGACACCGCCAGCAGAAATGTCACCAGAGCCGTGCCGGCAATGCCGATGATCGGAAGGGCGACGGCGGCGTCGTTGGCCTCGGCGTTGAGACCCACGATGGATGTCGCCGTCCCGAGCGCGAGCATCAGGAACAGCGCGCCGACGACACCGATTGCGCTGAGCGCGATGTAGAGAACCCCGAGCACCCTTACGTGAGTCGCCATTCCACGCTCCTGCCGGCTGAAGACGAGGGCCCCGGTCGAGTAATCGGACTCCGCGCTAATCGTCGGCCCGTTCGTCGTGGTCGTCGTGGTCGTCGTGATCGGCCGCCGGGCCCGCGTCGACAGGGGCATCCACGTCGTCCACGTCCTTGTGCGTCGCGATGTTGTCGAGATCGGCCGGGTCGTCGTCTTTGGCGCGCCAGTCTTCGTCGTTCTCGTAGAGACGACTGACCGGACGTTCCTTGATCGGTTTCGGGCCTTGTTCGCGGCGGTTTTGGTGCGGCTTCCGCTTGTGCTTCGGAGGGGCGTCCGGGCCGAAGTTCTTCGTGCCGCGAGGGCCGGTGCCGCCGTCGGCGGGACGGGGACTGAAGCCGCCGGGACGCGGCGGCGCGCCGTATCCGCCGGGAGCCCCCGTCGGCCGGGTGCCGACGTAGCCGCCCGGACGCGGACTGCTGAATCCGCCGGGACGGGGCGCGCCTGGCGGACGATCCTCTCGCGGACGCGCTTCGCTGACGGCGAGGCCACGGCCCTTGAAGGGCTGCTGATCGAAGCGCTTGATCGCCTCCTCGGCGACCGCACGATCGACATAGTCCACGAAGGCGAAGCCGCGCGGGCGGCCCGTTTCGCGGTCGACGGGCAGGACGACCGACGCAGGTACGCCGACGCTCGACAGATGCTCACGCAAGTCTGCCTCCGTCGCCGTATAAGGCAGATTTCCGATGAACAGGCGGACTGACACAGCTCCCTCTTGAAATAACCACGGCCCACCAGGGCCAGGGCCCTACAAAATAACACGGATCGCGCTTGCCGAGGTTGAACCATCCCTGAGGCCGCGCTACGATGGACTGTTGGAGTTCCTCTGGAATTCTCCACCTCCCATGGCAACCCCAGACACCCCACGCACCGAGCGTCTCGGCCAGATCGTCGTTCGCGGCGCCCGGACGCACAACCTCAAGAACGATGACGTCACCCATCCGCCCCGATCCCTCATCGTGATGACGGGCGTCAGCGGTTCGGGCAAGTCGTCACTCGCCTTCGACACCATTTACGCGGAAGGGCAGCGGCGCTACGTCGAGTCCCTGTCGGCCTATGCGCGCCAGTTCCTCGAACGGATGGAGAAGCCGGACATCGACTCGATCGAGGGCATCTGTCCGGCGATCGCCATCCGGCAGAAGAACAGCATCCGTAATCCGCGCTCCACTGTCGGCACGACGACCGAGATTCACGATTACCTCCGCCTGCTCTACGCGCGGGTCGGCCGCACGTTCTGCCGCGGCTGCGGCAAGGAAGTGATCCGCGAGACCGCCGAAGTGGTCGCGTCCCGGCTGAGCGCGCTGCCGTCCGGCATCCGGCTGCTCGTCGGGTTCGACATGCCTGTCGTCGCGTCGGCGCCGATGGCGTCGGCGGAGCCCGAGACCGACGAGGAAGATGCGTCCGCGGAGACGGGCGAGGGTGAGCGGCGGGCACAGCCGGTGCTCCCCGATCTCGTGGACCCTGTGGCCGAAACGCTTGCGGCGCTTCGGCGCAAAGGGTTCGGCCGCCTGCAGATCGACGGCCGGACCGTGAACCTGGACGACGTCGACGCGACGGCGCTGCGCGAACGGCCGATGCTCCAGGTGATCGTGGACCGCCTCAAGGTCGATGCGGACGCGCGCGGCCGGCTGACGGACTCGATTGAAACCGCGTACAGCGAAGGCGGCGGGGCGGCCTTCGCCATCGAGGCCGACGGCGGCGCGACCTACCGGTTCTCTGAGCGATTCGAGTGCCGCGAGTGCAACATCCCGTACGAGGTGCCGCAGCCGCGGCTGTTCTCGTTCAACAACCCGTTCGGCGCCTGCCCGCTCTGCCACGGATTTGGCAACATCATCGAGCTCGACATGGCGCTGGTGGTGCCCGATGCGTCCAAGTCGATCCAGCAGAACGCGATCGAGCCGTGGAGCAAGCCACACTACCGCGCGCAGCTCATCGAGCTCAAGCGGGTCGCGCGGCAGCGTGTGCGCCTCGACGTGCCGTGGTCCGAGCTGGACGACGACGAGAAGCGGTTCGTGATCGAAGGGGACGGCGGGTCCTGGGAAGGCGTCAAGGGCTTCTTCCGCTGGCTGGAGCGCAAGAAGTACAAGGTCCACGTCCGCGTGTTCCTCAGCCGCTATCGCGGCTACCTGACCTGCCCGGAATGCAACGGCGCCCGGCTGCGCCGCGAAGCGCGCGACGTCCGCGTCGGCGAGCGCACGATTGACGTGGTCTGCGGGCTGACCGTCAAGGACGCGGACCGGTTCTTCGAGACGCTGGCGCTGTCGGAGAAGGACGCGGTCATCGCCGACAAGGTCCTGCGCGAGGTCCGCAAGCGGCTCGGGTTCCTGCGCGACGTCGGCCTCGACTACCTGACGCTCGATCGGCTGTCG
>JANPCT010000125.1:0-3642 GCA_031431095.1 Acidobacteriota bacterium
TGGACGAGGCGGCGCTCTTCGGACGCCGTCATCAATGCCAGTGCGGCAATCGGTTGATCGGGAGCATCCGCGACGTTCTGGAGCAGCGTGGTGTAGTGGCCCAGCATCCGCTCGATGGTGTCGGGCTTGAACAAGGCCACGCTGTATTCCATCACCAGTCGTAAGGCGCCATCCTCGTCGATCGCCGTGAGCATCACATCGAACTTCGACGAATGCGTCGACGTGGCCAGGTGCTGCAGCTCCAGTCCGGACATCGCGAGCGGAGAGCCCGCCGCGCTCTTGAACTGGAACATGACGCGAAACAAGGGCGTGTGGCCCATGTCGCGTTCCGGCTGGAGCTCCTCCACCACGCGTTCAAACGGGAGGTCCTGGTGCGCGTAGGCGCCCACCGCCGTCGCCTTCACGCGTTGCAGCAGTTCCCTGAACGTCGGATTCCCGCTCAGGTCGGTCCGCAAGGCGAGTGTGTTGATGAAAAATCCGATCAGGCCTTCAGTCTCGGCGCGGTTCCGGCCCGCGATCGTCGACCCTACGATGACGTCCTCTTGTCCGGCGTATCGGGCGAGCAGGACTTGGAACGCGGCAAGAAGGGTCATGAACAGCGTGACGCCTTCACGCTGGCTCAATCCGAGTAGCGCGCTCCGTAGCGCACCCGAGACAGAAGCCGTCTCCAGGCCACCGCGCGTGCCGGGATCCGCCGAGCGGGCATAGTCGGTCGGCAGTTCCAGCACCGACGCCGCCGTCAACTGGCTTTTCCAGTACGACAGGTGTTCCTCGAGCACCTCCCCGCGAAGCCACTCACGCTGCCAGACCGCAAAATCCGCATACTGAATCGGCAGCGGCGGCAACGGCGAATGCCGCCCGTTCGAGAATGCGTCGTACAACTCGCCCAACTCGCGAAAAAGAATTGCGGCGGACCACGCGTCGCTGACGATGTGGTGGGTCGTGAAGAGGAGAATATGCTCGCGGCTTGCCTGCCGGAGCAACGTGGTCCGCACGACCGGACCGGTGGTCAGATCGAAAGGGGCGGCGGCCTCGGCCGCAATCAGTCGGTCCACCCGCGACTGCCGGTCGTCCGGCAGCAGATCACCCAAGTCGATCATGGCCAGCGGAATGACGTCTTCGCCGACGATCTGCTCCAGCTCGCCGTCGGTGAGAACGAACCGCGTGCGAAATGTCTCGTGACGCCGGACCAGCTCCGCGAGCGCTCGCTCCAAAGCGGCAGAATTGAGCGAGCCCGTCATACGGATGGCGCGAGGAACGTTATACGAGGGGTCGCCGGGCTCGAGCTGCTGCAGGAACCACAGCCGCTGCTGAGCGAAGGACGCGGAAGCGGGCCCGCGGTTCGTCCTGGGCGTGATCGCCCGAGCCGGCTCGGCGCTCCCGGCTCTCTCTTGGATTCTTCGCCTGAGAATCTCCCGTTTCGCTGGTGAGAGACCGGCGATCCGGGCCAGTAATTCATCCATGGGACGGCGGCACGCAGCGAGTCACGGAAAGGCCCCCTCTGTCTAAAGATGTTATTTGCTTACAAAAATGTAATTCAGCACGGAAGGGAGCAGCCGCATCTATAATATCGGCCCTTTCAGCGTTCTTTTTATTGCAATGGATGGGCCACGGTGCGCCCACCGCAAGACGGTAAAGGCTTCGCTGCACAGAATATGGGCAATCCAGGGGGGTGACGGCTAAATCGACGCAGGGCAAACCGCGGCGCGCAGTCCGACCGTCAGACTCGCGAGAGCCTCTCCTAACCGAGCAGCTTGGCCGCGTCGTCGTCCGACAGCTCCTCGAGTTCAGCCAAGTCGGCGAGAAGGCGCGAGGCCTGGCCGCCGGTCGAGCGCTCGATTTCTTCAGCCAGCGCGGCGACCGTGGGTGACGCGAACAGGCTTCCCAGTGGTATCTCAACCTGGAACACGCGGCGCATTTGGGAAACCACCCGCGTTGCGAGCAGCGAATGCCCGCCTAGCTCGAAGAAGTCGTCATCGACGCCGATGGGCGTGCGTTTCAGGACGGTCGCCCAGATGTCCGCGAGCGCCTGCTCTACGGCCGTCCGTGGCGCCACGAACCGTCTCTGGAGATCCGGCCGTGCCTGATCGGGCGCCGGCAGCGCCGCACGATCCACCTTGCCGTTTGGTGTGAGGGGCATCGCCGGCAGCACGACAAATGCGGACGGGATCATGTAGTCGGGCAGGCGCTCTCGCGCGAAGGCGCGCAATGCATCGTGGCTGAAGGTGTCAAGTGAAGACGGCGCGACGTAGGCGATGAGGCGCCGGTCCCCGTCGGCCTCCTGGGACGCAGTCACCACCGTCTGCCGCACGCCTGGCGATCCGGTGAGGACCGCCTCGATTTCGCCAAGTTCCACTCGGTACCCTCGGATTTTGACCTGATGGTCGGCGCGGCCGACGAATTCGATGCCGGCATCAGGAAGATGCCGTGCCAGGTCGCCGGTACGATAGACGCGCGCGGAGGGATCGTGCGCAAACGGATCGGGAATGAATCGCGCCGCCGTTTCCTCCGGCTGGTTGACATAGCCGTCAGCGACGCCCGCGCCGCCGATGTACAACTCGCCGATCACTCCAGTGGGCACCGGCCGCAGACGGCGATTCAGGATGTAGGCTCGCATGTTCGCGATCGGGCGCCCGATCGGCACCGTGAGCGAGCCGGGTGAGGCCTCCGCTCCCTCGACCGCCCACGTCAAACAGCCGACGGTTGTTTCCGTTGGTCCGTAATGATTCAGAATCCTGCAGGATGGCCGGGCGCGCGCGATTCGATTGACCAGTTCCCACGACAGCGCCTCCCCTCCGAGGACGAGACATTTCGCCGGGAGCATCCCGGCATCCCCCTCCGATGCGAGCAGCGTACTGAGATGCGACGGCACGATCTTGAGTACGTCAATCGGTTGCGTGGCGACGTATTTACGAAACAGGGTGGGCTGCATCGATACGTCAGCGCCCAGCACGTGCAGGCAGCCGCCGGACACGAGCGCGGGAAAGATGCAGGTATTTCCCAGATCGGCGGTGAGCGTCGACACCGTGGCGAACTGGAGCGGCCTGTCGGTCTGCAGGCGGCGGAGCATGAACTGCGTGTAGTTGACCAGACTCCGGTGCGAGACGCCTACTCCTTTTGGCACGCCCGTGGAGCCGGACGTGTAGATCACGTAGACCAGATTCCCGGAAGACGTGCTCGGCGACGGAGTGCCCGGTGGCTCCGCCTCCAGCAGTGCGCGGTCGCGCTCGAGATCGACAATCTGGCCGGAAAATCCCGGCAACGGCGCCACCACGCGCTCGTTCGTGACGAGAATGGCGGCTTGGCTCTGTCCGAGTTGCCGCGCGAGCCGTGCGGGCGGATGCTCCGGGTTGAGCGGCAGGTAGGCGCCCCCGGCTTTGACGATACCGAGCAGGCCGACGATCATGTCCACGCTGCGGCCGATCGACAGGCCCACCGCGACGTTTGGCGTCACCCCGTGCCGGCGCAGCAGGTGGGCAAGCTGGTTCGCGCGGACGTTCAACTCGCGGTAGGTGAGGTGGTCCGGTCCGGACACCACGGCGAGCGCGTCAGGTGTGCGCGCGGCCTGCTCGTCGATCAACTCGTGGATGCAGGCGGCGCCGGCAAATTCTGTCGACGTCAATCAGACTGCGACAGAATTTG
>JANPCT010000126.1:0-2761 GCA_031431095.1 Acidobacteriota bacterium
AACGGCACGACGGTGCAGTACGACTGGGGCGTTTCGACTGACGTCCCGGTACCGGGCGATTTCGATGGCGACGGCGTCACCGACCTCGTCGTCTTCCGTCCCTCGACCGGGAAGTGGTTCATCTACAACCGCATGACCGGCACGAGCGCGTCACCGGACTGGGGCCTGAGCGGCGATGTGCCGTCGGCCGCGGACTTCGACGGCGATGGACGGGCCGACCTCGCGGTGTTCCGTCCGTCGATCGGACGCTGGTTCATCAAGTCGTCGATCGATGGCGCCACCACGATCGCCGACTGGGGCCTCAGCGGCGACTTCGTCGTCCCGGCTGACTACGACGGCGACGGCAAGGCCGATATCGCGGTGTTCCGTCCGGCGGACGGCACCTGGTACGTGCGCGGGCTGTTCAATCGCAGCTGGGGGCTCTCGAGCGACATCCCGGCGCTGAAAAACCCGTAGTTCTCGCGATTCGATCGAGGGCGGGCTCCATACGCGGGGCTCGCCCTTTTTTCATGAGTGACAGGATTCGAGGCGTATAACCGATGACGAAGCTGTTTCGAGCGACTTCCACCGCGCTGGCACTCGCCGCACTGGCGGGGCTTTCAATGTCCGCGCAGGCTCCGCGCGAATGGCGCGACTACGCCGGCGGACCCGACAGCTCGCGATTCGTCGCGGCACGGCAGATCACGCCGGCGAATGTGAGCCGGCTGCAGGTGGCGTGGACCTACCCGAAGGGACAGTCGGACTTCAATCCGCTCGTGGTGCGCAACGTGATCTACACGCTGGGCGCGAACAACGCCTTTGTCGCGCTCGACGCCGCGACCGGCAGGGAGATCTGGAGCCACCCGCCGGTAGCGGGCTGGAACACGCGCGGCATGAACTACTGGGAGAGCAAGGACGGCAAGGACCGGCGGCTGATCTTCAGCGTCAACAACCTGCTGCAGGAGATCGACGCGCAGACCGGCGAAGGGATCTCCACTTTTGGCGAGAACGGCCGCGTCGATCTGCGGGTCGGCCTCGATCGCGATCCCGCCACGGTCAACCAGCAGAGCCGCCTGCCCGGACGCGTCTTCGAGAACCTGATCGTGCTCGGGTCGGCGACGAACCAGGAGTACGCATCGGCGCCCGGCGACATCCGCGCCTTCGACGTGCGCAGCGGCAAGCTGGTGTGGACCTTCCACACCGTGCCGCGGCCCGGCGAGTTCGGCAACGACACGTGGCCGGCGGACGCGTGGAAGACGATCGGCGGCGCCAACAACTGGGCGGAACAGTCGATCGACGAACGGCGCGGGATCATCTACGTCCCCACCGGCAGCCCGAAGTACAACTTCTACGGCGGCAATCGCAAGGGTGCGAACCTGTTCGGCGACTGCATCATCGCGCTCGACGTGCGCACGGGTAAACGTCTGTGGCATTTCCAGACCGTGCACCACGACGTCTGGGATCTCGACAACAATGCCGCGCCGCAACTCACGACGATCCGGCGCGACGGCCGCGTCATCGACGTGGTCGCGGTCGCGAGCAAGACCGGATACCTCTACGTGTTCGATCGAGTGACCGGCGCCCCGATCTGGCCGATTGAGGAGCGGCCGGTGCCGACGAAGACGGAAATACCAGGAGAAGTGTTGTCGCCGACGCAGCCGATTCCCTCGAGCCCGCCGCCGTTCTCACGACAGAAGTTCACCGCCGACGATCTCAATCCCTACATCCTCACGCCCGAGCAGCGCGAGCAGTTCCGCCAGAGGATCCTCAAGGCCCGCAACGACGGTCCGTTCACGCCGATCGGTTTCGACGAAGTGGTGCACATGCCGGGTAATCACGGCGGCGCGAACTGGGGCAGTACCGCCGCGAATCCGTCGGACGGCACCGTCTACGTCATCGGCTTCAACGTGCCGGCACTCCTCCGGTTGCTCAAGCCCGGTGAGACGCGGGCCGGACGCGGCGGCGCGGCGCCCGAAGTAGTGAAGGAAGGACGCTACGTCACCGATGGGTTCGGCCTCTACCCCACCATCGTCAATCCGCCGTACACGACGTTGACCTCGTACGATCTGAACCAGGGCACCATCAAATGGCAGATTGGACTCGGCGACGACCTGCGCCTGGCCCCACAAGGGATCACGGGCACGGGCACCGCCGCCACCGCCAAGGGAGGCATCATCCCGACGGCCACCGGGCTCGTGTTCGCGACGGCTGCAGACCGCAAGGTCCACGTCTACGACAGCGCGACGGGCAAGCAGATCTGGGAACTCCCCCTCGGCGGTGCGACGACGGGCGGGCCGTCGATGTACGAGCTCGGTGGACGGCAGTATCTGCTCGTCACCGCCGCGCCGCCGGCCGATCGCACGGCTGCGCCTTCCGCCGCACCGTCCGGAATCGTCGCCTACGCGCTGCCGAAGAACTGACCGCAAAACTGACTACAATCGCGGGCATGAAGGCCCGCGGATCACAACGTGAGGCGCGCGAGGGGGATGCCGGGGTTGACGGCCTGTACCGGCTGCCGCTCGAGGCATTCACCGCGGCGCGCAACGCGCTCGCCAAACAGATTCCGAAACGCGCCGCCGAGATCAAGGGGCTGACCAAGCCCGCGGTAGCCGCGTGGGCGGTGAACCAGTTGTATTGGCAGCAGAGGCCGCTGTACGACGCGCTCGTGGACGCAGCGCAGCAACTGCGTCACGCGCATGCCGCCGTCCTCGGCGGCAAGACCGCCGACGTGCGTGCCGCGGGGAAGGCGCACGAAGCGCGCGTCAGCGCCGCGCTCGATGCC
>JANPCT010000127.1:0-4823 GCA_031431095.1 Acidobacteriota bacterium
ACCCGTCGGCCACCGACTTCGAGGAGACGCACGAGAAGCACGTTGGCGATTGTGGACTTGCCCGAACCCGAGAGTCCGGTGAAGAACACCGAGAAGCCCTGGGCCGAGCGCGGCCTGTGCGTACGCCTGAGCTCGTCGACGATGCCCGGGAACGTGAACCAGCTGGGGATTTCGGCTCCCTCGGCCAGCAGGCGGCGCAGCTGCGTGCCCGATAGATCGACGACTCGTGCGCCCTTGGGCAATTCGTCCTCGGGGAAATACTGATCGCGATCCGGCACGTAAGCCATCGCGCGGAACGGCACCATCTGGATGCCGATCTCCTGTTCGTGGCTGCGCAGCAACTCCTGCGCATCGTACGGACCGTAGAACGGCTTCCCTGTCGAATCGGAGCCCGGACCCGCGTGATCCCGTCCGACGATCATGTGGGTGCAGCCGTAGTTGCGGCGGATGATGGCATGCCACACCGCCTCGCGCGGTCCCGCCATCCGCATCGCGAGCGGCAGCAAGGCGAGCGTCGCCCTGGCGTCGGCCGGATACGTCGGTAGCAGCTGCTCGTAACATCGGACGCGCGTGTAGTGGTCCACATCTCCCGGCTTGGTCATGCCGACCGAGGGATGGATCAGCAGGTTGGCGTTCACGTCGCGCGCGGCGCGCAGCGTCAGCTCCTGGTGGGCGCGATGCATCGGGTTGCGGGTCTGGAACGCGACGACGCGCGTCCACCCGTTCTGCTTGAACTGCGCCCGCAGTTCCGTCGGGGTGAGCCGGAGCGCGCGAAAATCGTGATGGACCGGCGGCTGAATCGCCTCCACTCGTCCGCCCACCCGGAACGGGTGCTGCTGGTGGAGCATCGCCACGCCGGCGTGCTCGCGGTTGGTGGTCCCGAACACCGTCTGCGCCTCGACCGCGAGGTCAGGCGACCACACGTCCTCGACGTGTAGCGCCGCGAGCATGACGCCTTCCGGATCGCGCAGGGCCAGCGTGTCGCCCGCTTTGAGCGCCGTGGCCACCGCCTCCGGAACGTCGAGCGTGATGGGAACCGGCCACAGCGTTCCGTCCGGCAGCCGCATGGACTGGCAGACGCCGTCGTACTCGGGCCGCGTCATGAACCCGCGCAGCGGCGAGAATCCGCCGACGGCGAGCAATTCCAGATCGCACAACTGCCGCGGCGTCAGGTCCCACGAGGGCCAACCGCTCGAGGCCGCCTTCAGTTCCGCGGCGCGATCGGCATCGACCAGCAATGGTCGCAATTCATCGTTTGCGACCGTTGCGGCCGCCGGGTCGATCCCACTCTTCATCCATTCCTCCTGCAGGCGGGCGGCAGAGCCGCGCTCAGACGCCCGTGCCGTTCATTCGTTTGCGAAGGCTGAGCGGACGCATGTCCGTCCACACGGTCTTGACGTGCTCCAGGCACTCCGCCTTCGAACCTGTCTTGCCGGCCTCGGTCCATCCGAGCGGGAGGTCACGGTCGACCGGCCAGATTGAATACTGTTCCTCGTGATTCATCACCACGCGATACGTGGTCGTGTCGTCTCGTTCCTCTGTAGTCATGTAGCTCCTCTGCCTCAGTCCCGCCTGAATCGACCGCGAGCGTGTGCCAGCGTACGGCGTAACCAGGAGCAGCGATCGCCACGGCCGCCATTGCGTCCGTCGCGGGCGCGTGTGCGTCGAGCGTCCAGCCCGATGCGGCGTGGGTGCTGCCGCCGATGGCGGTCAGCCGCGGCGGTCGCCCGGGCGCCAGCGTTACGTCGAACTTCTCGAGCGGATACGACAGCCCGTCGCCCACCGCCTTGATGAAGGCTTCCTTCCTCGTCCAGCCATTGAAGAACGCCCTCTCACGATCCGTTGCCGGGACCGCGGCGAACTCGCGCTGCTCGGCCGCGGAAAAACACTCGCGCGTCAGGGCCGCCATGTCGTCCATCGGACGAATGCGTTCGACGTCGACGCCAATCGCCGGACCACGCACGACGCCGACGAGGCAGAAGCCCTCGCAGTGCGACAGGTTGAACTGCAGCCCTGCCGGCGCGTCGATCAGGTAGGGCTTGCCGCGCGCTTCACGACGGAATCGCAGCGCTTCCGGCCTCATGCCGGAGCAGCCGGCCAGGATTCCACGAAGCGCCGCGTGCGACATGACAAACGTGCGGCGGTCCCGTTCGAACACGAAGCGCGCCGCCCGCACCCGCTCCGATGGGGACAGCAGCGCGTGCATCTCGCGCAGCGACCCCGCCGTCGCGAGCAGCGGCACCAGCCACGCGCGGGCGACACCCTCCTCCAGCGCGGCGAGTCCGTGCGCGTTCGGAAACATCATCGGTTCGCCGCGATCGGCGCTTCGCGCGCCGCTTCCGACAGGTCGTCGGCGACCGCTGCCAGCACGACATCGCGCTGCGTCTGCACGAAGAAGTGATTTCCGGGGACGACGCGCATGCGGAAGCGCGCGCGCGTCTGGTCCCGCCAGCCGGCGACCTCCGGTGTTCGCACGTAGGTATCGGTGTCGCCGCCGAACGCCGAAATCGGGCAATCAAGCGGAGGCTGCGCCGCGTACTGGTAGGTCTCGTAAACGTTGAAGTCGGCGCGCAACGGCGGCAGCATCAGATCGAGCAGTTCGCGATTATCGAGCACAGCCTGGGGGATACCGTCGTATCGGCGGCGCAGTTCCGCGACGAATTCGTCGTCGCCCAGGTGCCGGATCTCGGGGTGCGGGTTGGGCAACTGCGGCGCGCGGTGCGCACCCAGGAAGAGATGGACCGGCATCGCCGCGCCCGCGGCTCTGAGCCGGCGCGTCACCTCGAAAGCGATCAGCGATCCAAGGCTGTGTCCGTAGAAAGCGAACGGGGTCTGCAGGTGCGCCTGAAGTGCGGGCGTCAGGGCGTCCGCGATCGCCGACAACGACCGCAACGGCGTCTCTCTCCAGCGCGCCTCTCGACCGGGCAGCTGGATCAATCGCGCTTCGACGTGTCCGGGCAGGGCCGTCAGCCACGGCCGATACACCGACGGCCCAACTCCCGCGTACGGAAAGCAGAACAGACGCAGCGTGGCTCGCGGATTTGGCCGCGGAGACAACACCCAGGCGGACGCAGATCCACCTGCGGCATCGGGAGACGCAACCTGCACGAACAATCCCCTTTGGAAATGGGCGCCGCGTGGCGCCGATGAACGAGTCCCCAGACTTCAAGAGCCGGGCCACTACCCCGCCGCGGATCGACTCGAAAACGCATTGCTTCAGTCATGGGGCGATTTTCGGTCGCCCTGAGGCAGACTTTAGTCTTCCTGCATCGGCGTCAGCGGTAAGGCGCGTAGTAGTGCTCGCCATACGCAGCGACGAGCTCACGCTCCGCGATCTTGTTGAGGACGACGCCGAAGATACGGTCCGCGCCAATCGTCTCAACGGTGCGCTGAACCAGGTCGTACCGCACGCGTCCGGCTTCGACGACCAGCAAAACGGCGTCGCTCAGGCTGCTGAGCAGACTGATATCGGGCAGCATGCCGACCGGGGAGGTATCGATGATCACCCAGTCGAACGTGGATGCGGCCGAAACGACCAGGCGCTGCATGGCAGCCGACGCCAGGACCGATACCGGATCGCGGAACGCTTTTCCCGCCGGAAGCAGCGCCATGCGCGGCGCAATCTCCTGGACCGAAACCGCCTCACCCGCGGTGACGGCCTCGAGCGCGGACCGAATGCCGTCGTCCGTCGACAGGCCAAACAGCGCCTGCTGGCCCGGACGCCGCAAGTCCGCGTCGATCAGGAGAACCTGCCGCCCGTACGAGCGGCTCAGCGTCAACGCCAGGTTGGCGGCGAGGAGCGTCTTGCCTTCGCCGCTGACCGAGCTGGTGATTGCCAGTACTTTGATCTCACGATCGGTCCGCGCCTGATGCAGTGTGGCGGCGAGGCTGCGCAGCTGATCGAGAACGGGATCGCCTTCGTCGAGCGCGTCAGCGAGCCGCTGCACTTCGCGCGTCGGGAGCCGGTACGGCTGTGTGGCGACCACGCGGGAGAACACCACCGGTGCGCCCGGCGCCATTGGATGCATGCCGCGCTGTCCGGCCGGCGCGAGCGCCGTGGCAGGCGAGTGCGGCGCCGGGGCCTCGGGTTCGGTTGGATGCATGCCGCGCTGTCCGGCTGGCGCGAGTGCCGGGGCAGGCGAGTGCGGCGCCGGGGCCTCGGGCTCCTTGTGCGCCGCGGCAGGCTCCGCTATGGAGCGCGGAAACAGGATGTTCGTCCGGTCGCTCACAGGGTCCACCGGAGGGCCGCCAACCCTACGCACACCACGAGGGCCGCAGACCATATCAACCGCCGGCGACGGAGATGCTGTCGATCGAGTGCCGTGATGATCCGCGGCATGAGCCCGACGACAGGCAGGTTCAACGCGGCCAGGACTTCCTCTTCGGCGCGGAGCGTGCGGTCTCGAAGCTCGCGCAGGACGAGGAGGAACAATCCCAGGCCGGCCCCGCTCGCAATACCGCCGAGGACGACCCCGCGGCGGTTCGGACTGACGGGCTTCTCAGGGAAACCGGGTTGCTCGAGAATCGTGAGCTGTTCGCCGGCGGCCTGACGATCGAGGTTGCCCGCGATACGCGATTCTTCGCGCTTCGCGGACAGGTTGGCGTAGACGCCCTGCAGCGTGGCGTAATCGCGTGTCAGCCGCATCCACTCTGCTTCGCGCTCCGGGACCGCGTCGACGCGCCCGCGGTACGCCGCCAGCGTGGCGCGCAACCGCTTGGCGGCGGCGTCGCGGACGGCGATCTGCGCATCGAGCGCCTTGAGGGCGGTGCGGAGCTGCGTCGGTACCACCTGTCCGACGCCGCCCGTCCCGTTCGCCGCTTCG
>JANPCT010000128.1:0-2040 GCA_031431095.1 Acidobacteriota bacterium
CACGACCAGCCCGGGTGTCAGTCCGACGTCGGCCGAGCTCTACGACCCCATCGCCAAAGCCTGGACGCCGACGGCTTCCATGAATGTGGCCCGCTGCGCCATGGCGGCGGTTCGCCTATACGACGGGCGTGTCCTCGTCTCCGGCGGCCGATGCGGACCGGGTGGAGGGTTTAGCACGAACACGGCCGAGATTTACGACCCCGGCACGGCGGCATGGACCCTGACCCCCAACATGATCCGCGACCGGACCAACCACACGGCCACCCTACTCTCGGACCACCGGGTGCTGGTGACGGGAGGCTACAGTGATGGCGGAGGCGGGTTTCTGGCGGCGGCGGAGATCTACGATCCGATTTTCAACACGTGGACGTCCGTCCCGAACATGGGGACCGGTCGCTGGCAGCACACGGCGACGCTGCTGAACGACGGCCGGGTCCTGATCGCGGCGGGAGAGAACTACGCGTTCTGCAATACGTCCTGTGGGATCAATTCTGCCGAGATCTATGACCCAGCGACCGGAGCGACCGGAGCGTGGAGCGTGAGCGGCAATCTCAACTTCGCCCGCATGGGTCATGGGGCGGCGCTCCTGCCCAACGGCAAGGTCCTCGTCGCCGCCGGCCTCAACTACTCCAACTCTGTCTCCGCATCCTCGCTCACCAGCGCCGAACTGTTCGACCCCACGGTCGGACCCGGCGTCTGGACGGCGACGGGAAGCCTTCACGAGGCTCGCCACTCGTTTGTGTCGGTCAGCCTGCCCGACGGCAAGCTGCTGGTCGCCGGCGGGGGGAAGTACACAGGCGGCGTTGGACCGGTGGTCACGAATGGCGTGGAGACCTACGACCCGAGTTCCGGAGCCTGGACCCAGCTCGCCAGTTTGAATCAGGCCCGTTACGTCTCCGCGGGCACGCTGCTGACGGACGGGACCGTGCTCGTGGCGGGCGGGTACGACGGGGCGCAGGCCCTGCAGTCGGCCGAGATCCTGACCTCCGACGCGACGGCGCCGACGACGACGGCCTCGCCGTCCCCGTCGCCGAACGGCAACGGCTGGAACAACGGCAACGTCACCCTGACGCTCAACGCCGTGGACGCCGGCACCGGCGTGCAGTCGATCACCTACAGCCTCACAGGCGCGCAGAGCGGCGGAGCGACCGTCGCCGGCAGTTCGACCGCGTTCACTATTGTGAACGAAGGCATCACCACGGTCACGTATCACGCGAGGGATAACGGCGGCAACGTCGAAGCGGACAAGACGCACGTCGTCCGGATCGACAGGACCCCGCCGCTGCTGGGCGGACTGCCGAACAACATCGTCACGGGGGCGACGTCAGGCGCCGGCGCTGTCGTCAACTTCGCGCTTGGTCCCGTGATGCCATCGGATGCGCTCAGCGGCGTGGCCGCGGTGACGATCACGCCTCTTGCCAGCGGCGCCACCTTCCCCGTCGGCACAACGCACGAAACCGTGACCGCGGTCGATCTGGCCGGCAACACGGCGACCGGCGGGTTCGACGTCACCGTGAACAGGGCGCTGCTGTCGATCGCCGTCTCTCCGCCGATGGCGGCGATCACGACCAGTCCGGGCAGTCAGCAGTTCCAGGCGACGGGTACCTTCAGCGACGGGTCGGCACAGCTCCTGAGCGCGGGCGGAGGGACATGGACCGCGGCCGGCGCGCTGGCGACCCCGCGTTTCTACCACAGCTCCACGCGCCTCCAGGACGGCTCGGTCCTCGTCGTCGGCGGGTACGACTTTAGTGCCACGTTCGCGAGCGCCGAACGCTACTATCCGGCAACCGGCACGTGGGTCTCGGCGGGCACTATGGCTACCCAGCGCCTGAGCCACACCGCGACGCTCCTGCCGAACGGCAAAGTGCTCGTGGCGGGCGGCATCCGTTACGTGGGCAGCAGCGGCTTCCTGACCAATACGACCGAGATCTACGATCCGGTCGCCAATAGCTGGTCGCCGGGCGCCCCGCTCACCCTCGGCGTGCGCTCCAGCCACAGCGCCGTGCTCCTCGGCACGGGCAAAGTGCTCGTGACGGCGGG
>JANPCT010000129.1:0-3286 GCA_031431095.1 Acidobacteriota bacterium
AACACTCGGGCCTCCTTTCGGCGTGCGTACGCGCCGATGGGTGGTGGACGGGCCCGGGCGGCCAGGTATCCTGGCTCGCGGATCGTCACGTGCATCCTGCGCCTTCCCAGGTATCCGGACACTTTTCGTCCGGCCAACCCAGTGGCCACCGGCTGACGCAGCCGGTGTGAGGATGTCGCTCCCCGCATACAGTGGCGGCACCGCGTGGGCATTACACCCACTTCGCATGACCGCCGGGCAGTGATGGGCAGACCGCGCTCGGCCCGCCCGCTGAAGACTATAGCAAACAGTCCAGGAGCGGCGCCGGAGTAACATGGATCCCTGCATGCGCGCACGCCTGGCAGCTCTCGGGCTCGGGGAGATTGACGACAAGCTCGACGCCGGTATCCGCCTGTCGTTCGAGGACGGCGTTCGCCTGTTCCGGTGCCCCGATACGCTTGCGCTCGGCTGGCTCGCCAACCGTGCGCGTGAGCAGCGGCACGGCGCGCGTACCTATTACAACTTCAACATCCGCCTCGAGGCGACGAACGTCTGCGTGGCGAGCTGCCTCTTCTGCTCCTTCGCCCGGCTGCGGCCCGGCGATCCCGGTTCCTACACCATGTCGCTCGAGCAGGTGTGGGACAAGCTGCGCCGGCGCTCCGGCCAGCCGCTCACTGAAATCCACGTCGTCAACGGCCTGCATCCCGATCTGCCGTTCTCGTACTACACGGACATGCTCCGCGGGCTCAAGCAGATCCGTCCCGGGATTCACCTGAAGTGCTTCACCGCCGTCGAGATCGCTTTCTTCGCCGATCTCTACGGCCGGACCGACGAACAGGTGCTGCGCGAGCTGCAGGAGGCGGGCCTCGACTCCCTCCCGGGTGGCGGCGCGGAGATTTTCGCGAAGCGGGTCCGCAAGAAGATCTGCGACGACAAATGCGGCGCCGACCGCTATCTCGCGATCCACGGTATCGCGCATCGACTCGGCATGCGCACGAACGTGACGATGCTCTACGGCCACATCGAGACGATCGAAGAGCGCGTGGACCACATGCTCCGCACCCGCGCGCTGCAGGACGACAGCGGCGGGCTGCAGGCGTTCATTCCCCTGGCGTTCCACCCCGACAACAACCAGATGCGGAAGCTGCCTGCTCCGAGCGCGATCGAGACGCTGCGGGTGCACGCGGTGTCGCGCCTGATGCTCGACAATATCCCGCACATCAAGGCGTTCTGGATTGCGACCGGTGTCGAAACCGCGCAGCTCGCGCTGTGGTTCGGCGCTGATGACCTGGACGGCACTGTCCAGGAAGAACACATCTACCACATGGCCGGGTCGCTGACTCCCGAAGGAATGAGTACTCGCGCCATTCGCCGGCTCATCCGCGCGGCCGGGCGCCAACCCATCGAGCGCGACACGTTGTACAACGTGGTGACCGGCCCGGGTGTCGAGTTCGACGACGTGTCGATGCCGCAGTCCGCCGACTCTGCGCCAAGCCCGCAACCAGTATCGTAGGTCGGTAGTACAATTGCAGGTTCAGCCGCTGATGGATATCCATCTTCTGAACCAGGTCGAGAAGCAGAGCATCGGAGAGCGCCAGCCGCTCCCCGAGCGCTATCTCAGGTTGTCGGACGACGAGATGGACGCGCGGATCGCCGCGGCCCGACAGTCGCTCGGCGATCGCCTCGTCATCCTCGGTCACCACTATCAGCGCGACGAAGTCATCAAGTTCGCCGATTTCACCGGCGATTCGCTGAAGCTCGCGCGCGCCATCGCGACCCGCGACAAAGCCGAGTTCATCGTGTTCTGCGGTGTGCATTTCATGGCGGAGAGCGCCGACATCTTGCGGGCGCCTCATCAGAAGGTCATTCTTCCGGACCTCGCCGCGGGCTGCTCCATGGCCGACATGGCGGCAGGCGATCAGCTCGAGGTGGCGTGGCGCGAACTCGCCGCGATGGGCGTGGACGTCTCGACGATTGTTCCGGTGACGTATATCAACTCGTCAGCCGAAGTGAAGGCCTTCGTCGGCGCCCATGGGGGCGTCGTCTGCACCTCGACCAACGCCGCCGCGGTGATGACCTGGGCGTGGCAGCACGGCGAGAAGCTCATGATGCTGCCCGACCAGCACCTCGGGCGCAACACCGCCTGGAAGATGGGCGTGCCATTGACGCGCATGGCGGTCTGGGATCCGCATGAGACATGGGGCGGGCTGACGCCTGAGGAAGCGACGCAGGCGACTCTGCTCCTCTGGAAGGGGCACTGCTCGGTTCACACCCGCTTCAACGTCCAGCAGATCCAGGCCTTCCGCAAGAAGTATCCGGACGGCAAGGTCATTGCCCATCCCGAATGCACGCTCGACGTGGTGCAGGCGGCTGACGCGAGCGGGTCGACGGAGTTCATCATCGACGCGGTGAAGCGGAGCCCGGCCGGTACGGTCTGGGCGGTCGCGACCGAGGTGCACCTGGTCAACCGACTGGCGCGCGAGGTTGCCCCCGACCGTACCGTTGTCACGCTCGATCCCTTCGGCTGCCTGTGCTCCACGATGTTCCGCGTGTCGCCGAACCACCTGCTCTGGATCCTGGAGGGCCTGATCGAAGGACGGGTCCACAACCAGATCGTCGTCCCCGAGGAGACCAAGCGCCTGGCCAAACTGGCGCTCGATCGCATGCTCGACATTCGCTAAGGAGAATAGATGTCTCATTCAGTTCCGCCGCTGCCGTACGACTACACCGCACTGGAGCCCCACATCGACGAACAGACGATGCGGATCCATCACGACAAGCACCACGCGGCTTACGTGAACAATCTCAACGCGGCGATCGAGAAGCACCCCGAGCTCCAGAACAAGAGCGCCGAGGATCTGGTGAGAAGCATCAACACCGTGCCCGAGGACGTGCGCCCGGCGATCCGGAACAACGGTGGCGGTCACCTGAACCACACGATGTTCTGGGAGATCATGGGACCCGGCAAGGGCGGGGAGCCGCGGGGCGGCGTGGCCGAAGCGATCAAGTCCACCTTCGGCGACTTCGAAAAATTCAAGACGCAGATGAACGACGCCGGCGTCAAGCGCTTCGGCAGCGGCTGGGTGTGGCTCGTCGAGGCAGGCGGCAAGCTGGCGATCGAGAGCACCGCCAACCAGGACAGTCCGCTGATGGAAGGCAAGAAGCCGATCATCGGCATCGACGTCTGGGAGCACGCGTACTACCTGAAGTACCAGAACCGCCGCCCCGATTATCTCGGCGCCTGGTGGAACGTCATCAACTGGGACGCGGTGAATAATCGGTTTAAATAGGCTTTGGGCTTTGGGCT
>JANPCT010000130.1:0-2410 GCA_031431095.1 Acidobacteriota bacterium
CTTCGAGCCGCGTGATTACCTTCGTCATATTCTGGCCGAAGCGGACTATCTGATCGCACGAAGCGAGAGCCAGTCGTTCGAGGCCTTCATCGGCGACGAGACCCTTGCGCCGCGCGTATGTGCGAAGTCTGGAAATTATCGGCGAGGCCGCCAAGAAAGTGCCGGATGAATTCCGTGCGGCGCACCCATCCGCTGAGTGGCGCGGGATGGCCCGCATGCGCGACCGCCTGATTCATGATTACTTCGGCGTGGACTTCGAACTCGTGTGGGATGTCGTCCAAACACGTATCCCTCCTCTACGAGACCAAATTGCTTCGATACTCGAGGCCTAACGCGTTGCACCCGGCGGCCGCGCACAATGCCTGAGCGGCCGCGGGTGAACGCGAACCGCTACCAGGGGCTGCAGGTCGTCGAGACCGAGGCGCCGCCGCCGCCGTCGCCGGAGGAGCTCGAGCTCGAACGGGAGATGGAGTACTTCGTCGAGCCGGAAGAGGCGTTCACCCGGGACGAAGTCGAGTAGGTCTGCACGTTGCTTCCGCCTTGAGGCGGAAGGTCGCGATTCTGTAGGTTCCGCCTTCAGGCGGAAGGTCGCGATTCTGTAGGTTCAGCCTTCAGGCGGAATCGAGGGCGGTGGTGCTGAAGCATCACCGCCCTTTTGCGTCGTTCGAAGCTTCCGCTAATCCTCGACCTTCCAACCCCTCGTCCGGAGGGATTACATTTACGTCAGTGATAGCGTTTCCGGCCCTCACCGGGCCCCCTAACTCCCATGCGCTGAAGACCTACCTCGGGTCTGGCTCCGCCTGAGCTGACCCCTCAGAGTCTGCAATTGTCGCCGCTAACAAAATGGTGTGGACTTTTTACCCATTTCGGGCTTGCCACGGCGAAGCTGTCGGTCGATAATCGCCGCTCGCACCAGATCCGTTCGCCCCAGATTCATCGCGACCCCGGGCACTTTCTCGAGTGCAGAGGAGTTTGCGGTCGGAGGAGGAGTCGTCATGTCGGTACGTGGCGACGGCAGGCACGATTGCTTCCGATAGCGTCGGCTCTGACGAAATGTTGATTTTGGAGATTTTGAAATGAAACGCGCTTTCCTCGTCGCACTCATTTGTGGTTCGTTCATGCACGCGATGGTGGCCGCCCAGCAGGGCGGATTGAATACGCCGGTGCTGCCGGGACTTCCGGCCAATCCTGCCGATCCACTCGCGATGTACAAGAGCGACGTGCTCGAGCAGCGGCAGGTCGAGCCCGACATCTTTGCCTCGACGCGCAATCACCTCCACCTGATGACGTTCTTCAACGACTACCGCGCGGTGAATCTGGCGGACGACGGCGCCCTCTCGGGTTCATTCGCGAGCGGCGGACTCAGGGGCGTGCTCGACCGCGTGGTCGCGTGGTTCACCGGCACCAAGCCGCCCAAGCGGACGGTGCCCGCGATGGCCGCCGCCGAAGCGCGCATCGGCCTGTCGCGCTCCTACGACGGCGGTCTGACCTGGCACGGCGGCCTGCTCCCGAAGATCGACGGCCTCGACGCGATGACCGACCCGAAGACCGCGGCCGGACCCTGCGGTATCGGCTATGTCTCGCTGATTGCGTTCACTCGCGGCGGCGCCAGCAAGGTTGTCGTGTGGCGGTTCCAGGACCGGGCGAACCTCGAAGGAGGCGACAGCTGGGAGAGCCAGGGCTACAGCGTCGTCGAGACGGGTAACAACGCGAGCAACGGTCACTTCCATGACCTGCCGGCGATCGCCGTCGATCCGGTGCGCTCCGCGACGGGCGACCCGTGCGCGCACCGCGTCTATCTGGGATGGGCGCGATTCCAGGGCGCCGACGGCGCCGCCACGCTCAACTTCGCGCGGACCCTCTCCGGCGACGGCCCGACCTGGGCTCCCGTCTGGGACAAGAAGTACGTGAAGACGAACACGAAGACCGAGCAGGGCGTCACCATCGCGATCGACCCGCGCCCGGGTCTGCCGACCGCAGTCGGGGGCGGCGGCACCGTGTACTATGGCTGGCGCGTCTTCCAGACGACGGAGAATCCCAACGGTATGTGGATTTCCGCGTCGAAGGATTTCGGCGCGACCTTCCCGAAAGCGGCGCTGGTGAACACGTCGCCGCTCTTCCCATTCGACCAGCCGACGATCTCGACGATCACCTCCAACTACAACCCCGAGCTGCTGGCGTTCCGATCGAACAGCCTGCCGACGCTGCAGGTGGGCAATACCGGGGCGGTGTTCATGGCCTGGCAGGAGCGAGTCGGGTTCACGGGATGCACCGGCAACCAGATCGACCCGGCGTCCGTGTGCGGTCTTCCCACCGCGGGTGGTGCCCCGCGCATCGTCCTGACCCGATCGCTCGATGGCGGGCTGACGTGGACGGATTATCTCGGGCGTCTGGGCGCGCGGCGCGCCGT
>JANPCT010000131.1:0-1665 GCA_031431095.1 Acidobacteriota bacterium
CGCGCTGACCGCAAAAATCAAGTCGAAGATGGCGCTCGACGATGTGGTCAGGGCGCGGACGATCGACGTCTCGACAGTCAATCATGTCGTGACGCTGCGGGGGAGCGTCACATCGGGGGCGGAGCACGATCGTGCGGTGCAGCTCGCCAAAGAAACAACGGGTGTTTCGCAGGTGATCGATCGCCTGACCGTGGCGCGCTGATCTGTCTGATCGGCGAAACAACGAGGTCTATCCGGCCTGAGTACGAGCAGCGCCGCCGCCGTCAGTGGAAAGAATCGGTTGGCGTAGGATAGGCCGATGGACGACATCGACGCCGTTATGTCACCACAGAGCCGGGGCGGCATGGAAGATGCTTCGTCCGGGCCGGAAAGATCGCGATTCCCGTGATTTTTCGGAGGAGGCAGCTCATGCAGATGTTTCGGAGAATTCTTGTTACGACCCTCGCGGTGCTGATGTCCGCACCGATGGCCTGGGCGCAGCAGACCCACGTGGTCAGCCAGTCCGCCCTCGATCAGGCGGTCCAGCAGCGCGTCAATCAGGAGCAGGCGGACCGCGCTACCCTCCGCACCTTCCTGCAGAATCCGCAGGTCAAGAGCGTCGCCGCAAAGGCGGGCCTGTCCGTCGAGCAGGCGGAAGCCGCCGTCTCGACTCTCCAGGGAGAACAGCTCCGCCAGGCCGCGGGCCAGGCGCGTGCAGTCAACCAGGACCTCGCCGGTGGCGCGACCGTCGTGATCACGACCACGACGATCATCATCATCCTGCTGGTCATCATCCTCATCGCCGTCGCCGCCTGAGGGATGTGACCACGCGTGCCTGGGCCGTCGCGCTCTGCGCGGCGGCCTGCCTTGTCAGGCCGGCCGCCGCGCAGATTGCCAGCCCCGCGCCGCTCGTGGTCCCGTATTTGCCGCAAACCGAAGCGCTGTGCGGCGGTGCCGCCGCCGCGATGGTCATGCGCTACTGGGGCGCCCAGGACGTCTTTCCCGATATTTTCCAGCCACTTATCGATCGTTCTGCGGGAGGGATCCGCACCTCGGCGCTCGCGGCAGCCCTTGAACAGCGGCACTGGACCGTCGTCGCCGGAGGTGGCGACGCCGGGCAGCTCGGCGCGGCACTCAGGCGCCGACATCCCGTCATTGCATTGATCGAAGACCGTCCGGGCCGGTTTCACTACGTTGTCGTCGTGGCGGCAACGGCTGAACAGGTCATCGTGCACGACCCCGCACGAGCCCCCTCGCGCGTGCTCGACATCAAGAAGTTCGACGCCGCCTGGCAGAAATCAGACCGCTGGATGCTGGTTTTGCTTCCCGGTCCGGCCGGCGCTGCCGCGCCAGCCTCCCCGGCAGAGCCGCGTGCCGCCGCGCCTGAAGGGACGACGGTGTCAGCGACTCCAGGCCCGTGTGGGGCGGACGTCGACGCGGCTGTCGCGCTGGCCACGCGCGGCGACAAGGCCGCGGCCAGGCGCGCGCTCGCTGCCGCCGCCACCACCTGTCCCAACGCTTCCGCGCCATGGCGCGAGCTCGCCGGAATCGATGCCTTGGAGCAGGACTGGCCGGCCGCGGCCGCGCATGCGGAGCGCGCAGTCGCCAACGATCCTCACGACGAGTACGCCTGGCGCGTCCTCGCCACCGCCGAGTACGTGCGCCACCGCGACCTCGAGGCGCTGG
>JANPCT010000132.1:0-3225 GCA_031431095.1 Acidobacteriota bacterium
GCGAGGACGCCGAGCGTCGTGATGCGCACCGCGTGGCCCAGCAGCAGGCTGATGCCGACCGCCACGGCGAGCGCGAATGCCGTCCACACCGGCGCGCTCCATCCGAAACCGGCGTTGGCGTTGCGCCACCAGAACGTGAGGTAGAGCAGGCACACGGCCGCGATCGACCAGCCGGCAGCTCCCGACACCAGCCGCGCGCGCGAGGCGAAGCGATCGTCGCGCGTCCGGACGAACGCCGTGGCGACGGCGCTGACGAGGAAAGCTGTGGCGGCGACCAGGACGAAGAAGAGAACGGCCAGGTACACGGCCAGCACCAGCGCGTCCCGTGGACTGCTGATCAGGCCCGGCAGTCGCGCGCCCAGGCCGAGGGCTCCCGCCGGGCCGAGCAGGATGCCACCGAGCAGGCCGACGCGCACGCTCGACCGCGCCGCCACCGCGAGCGGCCCGCGTGTGCCTCGCGCCGGCGCCAGCAGGAAGCGATCGACGCCGGCGTCGAGATAACCGAGCGATCGCAGCTGCTGCCGGAGATCCTCGAGCTGCTTCCCGTCTCCGCGATCGCTGTTCGGGTTCGTCACAGCCGTCTCGCGGCGACGAATGCGGAGAGCTCGCGCAGCCGGTCCGCCTTTGCGCCGAACGGCGATAGCGCGCGGTCAGCCGTCTCGCAGAGCTCCGCGGCGAGCTGTCTCGCGCCTGCCACACCGCTGAACGAGACGAACGTCGTCTTGCGCGCATCGGCGAGCACGGCCTTGCCCGTCTCCGACGGATCGCCGGCGACGTCGAGGAGATCGTCCACGATCTGGAACGCCAGCCCCAGATTCTTGGCGTACGCCGACAGCGCGGCGATCGATTCCTCGGCGGCGCCCGCGGTGACGGCGCCGCATGCAGCAGCGGCCACGAAGAGCGCGCCGGTCTTGCCGCGATGAATGCGCTCGAGCGCCTCGAACGTGATGTCCCGGTCCGTCGCCCGCAGATCCAGCGCCTGCCCGCCGATCAGTCCCGCCGGCCCGACCGCGTCGGCGACGATAGACGTCATTCGCACCGCCATCGCCGCCTCGTATGCGCCGGCAATAGTGGCATACGCGAGGTTCAGCAGGCCGAAGGCCGCGAGGATCGCGACCGCCTCTCCGGATTCGATATGGTTGGACGGGCGTCCCCGCCGGAGCGGCGCGTCGTCCATGCTCGGCAGGTCATCGAGGATCAGGGAAGAGGCGTGCACCAGCTCGATCGAAGCCGCCACGGGCACCGCGCGCGCGGCACTGCCGCGGCACAACTCCGCGCACAACAGCACGAGGACGGCGCGGACCTGTTTCGAGGGTGCGAGCGCCGTGTAGGCCATGGCGCGCTCGACGTCGCTGTCTTTTCCCGGCACGATCCGACGCAACTCGGCTGTGACGCGATCCTGGTATTCGGTGAAGAAGCGGGGCAGTCCCGTCATTTCGGCGCGACGCCGAAGGTCAGCAGGTATTGATAGCGGAGAAAGTTCTCACGCTTGCGCAACTCGAGTCCCGCGGCCGTGGCATCGCGGATCACCTGTTCGGCATCGACGCGCTCGTTCATGGCCGGCCCGGGCCCGCCGCCATCCTTCTTGTAATTGACGATGCCGATGACGCCGGAAGGCTTCAACGATCTGGCAATGTTGCGGAGGAGCGTGACCGGCTGGTCCATCTCATGATACGCGTCGACGATGAGGACAGCGTCGAGCGAACCGGCCGGCAGTTTGGGATCCGTCGGCGTCCCGAGCACGGTAGTGACGTTGCGCAGGTTTTCGCGCGTGACGCGACGATCGATCGCCTGGATCATCTGCGGCTGAATGTCCTCGGCATAGACGCGGCCGTTCGGGCCGACCGCGCGCGCGAGACGGACCGTGAACCATCCGCCGCCGGCGCCGAGGTCCGCGACGACGCTGTTTTCACCGATCTGCAGCGCGTCCATGATCTGGTCGGGGCGCTGGTACGCGTCGCGGTCGGGTCCTTCGAGGAGGCCCAGATCCTGCGGCGGGAACAGCCGCGCGTGCTGCGCCGCGACGCCGCTCGTCAGGGCAATCGCAACAAGGACGCCGGAGACGAGGAGCCGTGTCATGGCTTCTTGTCGTCTGCCCCGGGGATGCCGGGCGAGGTCATGGCCTCCGGAGAGAGCACCCGCGCAAGCTGGTCCTCGGGCATGAGCTTGCGTTCGCGCACGATGTCGGCGATCGCGCGGCCGGATGTCACGGCGCTCTTCGCGATGTCGGCGGTCTGGGCGTAGCCAAGATAGGGACTGAGCGCGGTCGCGACAGCGGTGCTGCGATCGAGCAGCTCACGGCATCGCGCTTCGTCCGCCTGGATGCCGGCCACGCAGCGCGTGTTGAGGACACGCATTGCGTTGGTCAGGATCTTCGAGGCGTGCAGCGCGTTCCAGGCAATCACCGGCATCATCACGTTGAGCTCCAGCTGGCCGCCGGCGCACGCCGCGAGAATGGTGGCGTCGCAGCCCCAGACCTGCTGGCAGACCTGATTGACCATCTCCGGCACCGACGGATTCACCTTGCCGGGCATGATCGACGAGCCGGGTTGCACGGCGGGCAGCAGGATCTCCGCAAGCCCCGCACGAGGGCCGCTGCTCAGGAGCCGCAGGTCCGACGCCACTTTGTCGACCTCCACGGCGAGACGCCGCAGCGCGCCGGAATACGCGAGGACGTCGCCCATGCTCTGCGTGACGCGGAAGCGGTTCCGCGCCGGCGTCAGCGGCAGCCCCGTGGCGCTCGCGAGGTTGGCGATACTTTCCGTCGTGACGTCGTCACCGGCGTTGAGCCCGGTCCCGACGGCGGTCGCGCCCAGGTTCAATTCGTGCAACGCCGAGGCGGCGTGCTGCAATCCGGCGACAGCCTGGCGGACGTTCGCGGCGTAGCCGCCGAACTCCTGCCCGAGGGTGATCGGCACTGCATCCTGGAGGTGCGTCCGTCCGGTCTTGAGCACCGCGGCGAACGCTTCTGCTTTCGCGTCCAGCGCATCGGCAAGGGCGGAGGCCGAGGCGACAAGATCCGGCAGGACCAGAAGGATCGCCAGCCGCGACGCCGTCGGGAACACGTCGTTGGTCGACTGTCCCATGTTGACGTGATCGTTGGGATGCACGCGCGTGTAGGTGCCCTTCGCCTCGCCGAGGAACTCTCCGGCGCGGTTGGCGAGCACCTCGTTGGTGTTCATGTTGTGCGAGGTGCCGGCGCCTGCCTGGTAGACGTCGACGATG
>JANPCT010000133.1:0-4955 GCA_031431095.1 Acidobacteriota bacterium
ACGAGAACTTCGCGTTCTACGGCAGGACGCTGACCGGCGCGGCCGAACAACGTCCGCGCTGGAAGCGGTGCGTCGAAGCGGCCGACGCCGATCTCGGCGAGGCACTGGGAAAAATCTATGTCGACCGCACCTTCGGCGCGGAAGGCAAGACCCGGACGCTGCAAATGGTCGAGGCGATCGAGGCCGCGCTCGCCACCGACATCAAGGACATCACGTGGATGTCGGACGAAACGAAGCGAGCCGCCGAGGCCAAGCTGCGCACCGTTGCCAACAAGATTGGCTACCCGGACCGGTGGCGCGATTACTCGACGCTGCGAATCGTCCGCGGCGACGCGTACGGCAACTCGCAGCGCGCCAACGCCTTCGGCTACCGCCGGCAGATGGCGAAAATCGGCAAGCCCGTGGACAAGACGGAATGGCTGATGACGCCGCCGACGGTCAACGCCTACTACAACCCGCTCGAGAACAACATCAACTTCCCGGCCGGCATCCTGCAGCCGCCGTTCTTCAACCGCGCCGCCGACGAGGCCGTCAACTTCGGCGCCGCCGGTGCGGTCGTTGGTCACGAGCTGACGCACGGCTTCGACGACCAGGGCCGCCGCTTCGACGACCAGGGCAACATGCGCGAATGGTGGACGCCCGTGGACGGCAAGGCGTTCGAGGAACGCGCGGCCTGCATCGACAAGCAGTACGGCGGCTACACGGCGATCGACGACGTGAAGCTGAATGGCAAGCTCACGCTGGGCGAGAACGTCGCGGACAACGGCGGCGTGCGGCTCGCGTGGATGGCGTTGATGGAGCTGATGAAGAGCAAGACCCTGGCGCCCGCCGACGGCTTCACTCCACAGCAGCGGTTCTTCGTCGGGTGGGCGCAGATGTGGTGCGAGAACAAGAGCGCCGAAGTCGCCAGGCTGCACGCCCAGACCAACCCCCATTCCCCAGGTGAGTACCGCACGAACGGCGTCGTGACGAACATGCCGGAGTTTGCGGCCGCGTTCAGCTGCCCGGCGACCGCGAAGATGGTGCAGCAGCCCGTGTGCCGAGTCTGGTAGACGTCAGCTCCGGCTTCCGGCTTCCGACCGCCGCTTCCGGCTACGGATCCCTCTGACTTGCACCCGCTCGGCGTCGATGGGGTAGTTGCTCGACGGGCAGGTCTCCGTCGTCCAGTTACCTGCCGCCGGCAGCGGCCAGCAGCTCCTTCAGCATCGCGTCGAACTTCGCGTAGGGAAGCGCCCCGACGGCCATCGGACCTTCCACCGCGGCGGCCGTCGTCCGGCCCATGACGAAGGTCGGGGTACCGCTGACGCCCAGCCTGGTGCCTTCCGCCATCTCGGCCTGGATCTCGGCGTCGTGCTTTGACGATCCGAGGCAGGAAGAGAATGGCCGGGCGTCGAGCTTCAGGTCGCCGGCTACCTTCGCGATGTATTCGGGCGACAGCAGGTTCGCGTTGCGCATCAGCCCGAGGCGCATCTCCCAGAACTTTCCCTGTTCACCGGCGCAGCGCGCGGCGCGCGCGGCAGGCATCGCCTGGGCATGAAAATCGAGCGGGAAGTCGCGGCTGATGTAGCGCAGCTTGCCCGTGTCGATCCAGTTCTTCTTGATCTCGTCGAACGAGGTCATGACGAACTGGCGGCAGAACGGACACTGAAGATCGGTGAACTCGACCATGGTCAGGGGCGCGTCGGCGCGGCCAAGCGCGTAACCCTTGAGGTTGGTGACCCTCCCGATCGCCGGCTGCGGCGGCGCCGTCGGCTGGGGCGCGATCACCTTTTCAAGCAGCATCCGGATAGCGCGAAGCTCGCGCAGTATCTCGTCATTCTGCTGCAGCGGGGTTGGTCCGCCCTGCGCAGGCGCCGTCTGCGCCGACGGCGCGGCTGCCAACACCACTACCGCGCCGATCGAGGCGAATAAACGCTGAAATTTAATCATAGGGCCCTGGACATTGCCGCCGGTCGTGCGGTTGAACCCTGAATTATAGCTGTAGACCCGGCGCCGGCGGGCCCTCGACTGGACAACCCATATCAACGCATGTAGATTTATAGATGCCATGACGGTTTCGGCTGCGCTGTTTCGGCTCCTGGGCGACGAGGCGAGGCTGCGAATCCTCCGTCTCCTGGATGAGGAACGCCTCAACGTTACTGAGCTCACCTCGATCCTCGGGATTGCGCAGTCAGGGGTGTCGCGCCACCTGGGGCTGCTCAAAGACGCCGGCCTTGTTGAAGAGCGGCGTGACGCCGGCTTTACGTTCTTCCGACTGGCGCCAGGGCTTCAGGACGGAACCAATGGCTTTGGGCCGGTGTGGCCGCTGTTGCGGTCGCAATTCGATGCGGCCTCCGCGTCGGCGGAAGGGCGCGCCGACACCGCGCGTCTCGAGGAGGTCCGGCGCGTTCGCAAGGAGAACTTCGACGACCACGGCGCCGAAGGCGAGCGCGGCCAGATCGTTCCCGGCCGCAGCTGGGCCGCCTGGGCGCGCGCGCTCGGGCATCTCCTTCCACCGCTGGTCGTGGCGGATCTCGGATGCGGCGACGGCTATCTCACCGTCGAGGCCAGCCGTTTCGCGCAGAAAGTGATTGCCGTCGATCGATCCGATGCGGCGCTCGCCCGCGCGCGCGAGATGGCGAAGCGCCGCCGCCTGACGAACGTCGAATGGAAACGCGGCGAGCTCGAGAATGTGCCCCTCGAGGACGCCACCGTTGATGTGGCGCTGCTGTCGCAGGCGCTGCACCACGCCGGTTCCCCCGCGACGGCGCTCGCCGAGGCCGCGCGAATCGTCAAACCCGGCGGCCGCGTGCTGATCCTGGAATTGCGCGGTCACGAGGAGACATGGGTCCGGGACCGGCTCGGCGATGCCTGGCTGGGATTCGACGACGCCGAACTCAAACGACTGATGGCGGCCGCCGGGCTGACCGACATCAAGGTGACGGTGGGCGCCCGCCGCGTGCGCGATCCCTTTACGGTGCTCGTCGCCAGCGGCGTCAAGACCGACCGTGCAAACCCGAAGAGCTGAAACATGGCCGATAACCGAACTCCGACTCCCGACCGCCAATCCACGGCCAGCGCTCTCGAGCGGGGGCTTGCCTCGCGAATCCTCATTCTCGACGGCGCGATGGGGACGATGATCCAGCGCTACAAGCTGTCGGAGTCCGACTTCCGCGGCGAGCGATTCAAGGATCACGGCAAGGATCTGCAGGGCAACAACGATCTGCTGATCCTCACCCGTCCGGACGTCATCCGCGAGATCCACGGCCAGTATCTTGCCGCCGGCGCCGACATCATCGAGACCAACACCTTCAGCAGCACGACGATCGCGCAGGCCGACTACCTGCTCGAGCACGTCGCCTACGAGCTGAACGTCGAAGGGGCGCGGATCGCGAAATCCGCGGCTGCCGAGTGGACGGCGAAGACCCCCGACCGGCCGCGCTTCGTCGCCGGCTCGATCGGGCCGACCAACCGCACGCTGTCGATTTCCCCGGAAGTGAACAACCCGGCGTTCCGCGCGATGACGTTCGACGAGCTGCGTGTCGCCTACGAGGAGCAGGTGCGCGGTCTCATCGACGGCGGCGCCGACCTGATCCTCCTCGAGACGATCTTCGACACCCTCAACTCGAAGGCCGGCATCGTCGCCATCGAGAACGTCTTCGCGGAGAAAGGGCTCCGCCTGCCGCTGATGATCTCGTTCACGATCACGGACAAGAGCGGGCGCACGCTTTCCGGGCAGACGCTCGAGGCGTTCTACACGTCCGTCCGCCACGCCCGCCCCTTCAGCATCGGCATCAACTGCGCGCTCGGCGCGCGTGACATGCGGCCGTACCTCGCCGATCTGGCGCGCATCGCGGAGTGCTACGTCTCGAGCTATCCCAACGCCGGCCTGCCCAACGCCTTCGGCCAGTACGACGAACTGCCTGAAGAAACGAGCGAGCTGGTGCGCGACTTCGCCACCAGCGGCTTCCTCAACATTGTCGGCGGCTGCTGCGGGACGACGCCCGATCACATCGGCGCGATGGCCAGGGCGGTGACGGGCATCGACCCCCGGCCCAGACCGTCGGATGCCGATGGCGGCAGCGCGATTCACCTGACGGAGCTCTCGGGGCTCGAACCGCTCGTGATCCGCCCCGACTCCAACTTCCAGATGGTCGGCGAGCGCACCAACGTCACCGGCTCGGCGAAGTTCTCGCGCCTGATCAAGGCCGGCAACTACGCCGAGGCGGCGAGCGTCGCGCTCGACCAGGTCCGCGGCGGCGCCAACATCATCGACGTCAACGTCGACGAAGGCATGCTCGATTCCGAGCAGGTGATGACGACGTTTCTCAACTACATCGCCACGGAGCCCGAAATCGCGCGCGTGCCGATCATGATCGACAGCTCGAAGTGGAGCGTGCTCGAAGCCGGGCTGAAGTGCGTCCAGGGCAAGGGGGTGGTCAATTCCATCAGTCTCAAGGAGGGGGAACCCGACTTTCTCGACAAGGCGCGCAAGGTTCAGCATTACGGCGCCGCGGTCGTCGTGATGGCGTTCGACGAGACCGGCCAGGCCGATACCGTCGAACGCAAGGTGTCGATTTGCCGGCGTGCCTACAGGCTGCTCACGGAACAGGCGGGTTTCGATCCGTCCGACATCATCTTCGATCCGAACATCCTGGCGATCGCCACGGGGCTCGAAGAGCACAACGACTATGCGGTGAACTACATCGAGGCGACGCGCGTCATCAAGGCGACCTGTCCCGGCGTGAAAATCAGCGGCGGCGTCAGCAACCTGTCGTTCTCCTTCCGCGGCAACGACATCGTTCGCGAGGCGATGCATTCGGCGTTCCTGTTTCACGCCTTCTAGGCGGGCATGGACATGGGCATCGTCATCGCCGGGCAGCTCGTCGTGTACGAGGTCATCCCGCCAGACCTGCTCGAGCACGTCGAGGTCGTGATCTTCAACCGACGCCCGGACGAGACCGAGCGGCTGGTGC
>JANPCT010000134.1:0-2653 GCA_031431095.1 Acidobacteriota bacterium
AGAAACGTGTTGTACGCGTTCAACTGGTCGGACTTTCCGCCGAAACCCCCGACAGTCTGGAGACGAAACAGAAAATGCGCCTCGGCCTGCGCCAGGCAGCGCTGCAACTCGACACCGGTGGGTCCAGTCTCGATCAGCTGCGCCATCTCCACTGAAATCGCGCGCTCGACTTCGGCGAGCGTGCGCCCTGGCGCCGCGGTGGCGACGATCTGGAAAAAGCTTCCCAGCTCCCGCGAGTTCTGCGACGCGGCCACTTCCGTGGCGATGCGCTGCTCGTAGACGAGCGCGCGATACAGGCGCGACGTCTTGCCGCTCGACAGCACTTCGCCGACGAGATCGAGCTCGGCGTCGCCCTGTGCGAACAGGCCGGGCGAATGCCACGCCAGATAAAGGCGCGGCAGCTCGACGCGGTCCTCGAGCACGAGCCTGATCTCTTCGGGCGGCGGCTCGGGTCTCGAGACGACGACAGCACCGGGCTTCTCTCCGCCGGGAATCTCCGCGAAATACCGCTCGGCGAGCGCCAGCCCGGTCTGTTCGTCGATGTCGCCGGCGAGTGCCAGCGACGCGTTGGCGGGATGGTAGTAGCGCTGGAAGAAGGCCCGCACGTCGTCAATCTGCGCGGCGCGAATATCGGCGGCCTCGCCGATGGTCAGCCAGTGATACGGATGGTCCGGCGCGTACAACGCGGAGACGATTGCCATGCCGGCCAGGCCGTAGGGCCGGTTCTCGTAGTTCTGCCGGCGCTCGTTCAACACGACATCGCGCTGGTTGCCGAATTTCGCCTCCGTGAGCGCAGGCAGGAGGTATCCCATGCGATCGGATTCCATCCACAGCGCCAGCTCGAGCGCGTTGGTCGGCACGACTTCCCAGTAGTTCGTGCGATCGGCGTTCGTCGATCCATTCAACGACGCGCCGGCCTCCTGCAGCGGATGAAAATAGCCGCGGTCGTAGTGCTGCGATCCCTCGAACATCAAGTGCTCGAAGAGATGGGCGAAGCCGGTCCGTCCCGGGACCTCGTTTTTCGAGCCGACGTGATACCAGACATTGACGGCAACGATGGGCAGCGCGTGGTCTTCGTGGATGAGGACGTCGAGCCCGTTCGATAGTGTGTGCTTGCTATACGAAATATTCATGAATCACAGTTGGATCGTATCGGCAATTGCGCCCATGGTTCACCGTCGTCGCCGACTCGGCGCAATTCTCCGTGCTCGTCACCGAACACACGCCGCGCACCCATGTCGGCACCGCGCTGACGCTCCAGACCAGCGCCGGATTTCTGCTCACCATGGCCAGCATGCGCCTCGTGCCGCCACTCGTCGCGCTCGGCGGCTGGCGCTGGGCATTCATCTTCCTGGTGCCCGGGCCATTGCTGGGCGCGCTGGCGATGAAGCGGCTCATGGCGTATGACCTAAAGCCTGAAGCCTGATGCCTAACTCCTCACCTGCGTGAGCGGAATCTGGCGCTTCTCGTTCTTGTAGCTCAGAACCGAGAGCTGTGTCGCGAGCTGCTCCGCGGCCAGGCGAAACGACTGCGCTGCCGGTGACTTCGGCTCGCCGACGCAAATCGGGATACCGGTATCACCCCCGATCCGGATGGGTTCGTAGATCGGAATGTGCCCGAGGAACGGCACGTTCATGTCCTTCGCGAGGGTTTCGCCGCCGCCCTTGCCGAAGATGTCGCTCTCGGTGCGGCAGGTCGGACAGATGAAGTGGCTCATGTTCTCGATCAACCCGAGCGGCAGGACGTTCAACTTCTCGTACATGCGCACCGCGCGGCGGGTGTCGGCTAACGCGACGCCCTGCGGCGTCGTCACGAGTACCGCCCCCGCGACCGGCACCGACTGGCTGAGGCTGAGCGCGACGTCGCCAGTCCCGGGCGGCAGATCGACGATCAGGTAGTCGACGCTGTCCCACGCGACCTCGCGGAAAAACTGCTGCACGACGCCGTGCAGCATCGGGCCGCGCCAGATCACCGGCGCGTCGTCGTTGGTAAGGAACGCCATCGAGACGAGCTGGATGCCGTACTGCTCCGCCGGGACGATGCGTTTGCCGTCCGTTCCCAGCTGCGTGCTGATGCCGAGCATGATCGGCACGTTCGGACCGTAGATATCGCCGTCGATCATGCCGACGCGCGCGCCGGCCTGGCTGTGAGCGATCGCCAGGTTGACGGAGACCGTCGTCTTGCCGACGCCTCCCTTGCCCGCGCCAACGGCGATGACGTTCTTCACGCCCGGCACCGGCTGCTTGGTGAAGTCCGAGCCCATGACCGGCCTGACCTTGAACGTCATCTTGACGTCCACGCCGGTCACGCCGGGAATCCTGGCCACGGCGTCGCCCGCCTGGCTGGCGATCAGATCCTTGGCAGCGGTCCGTCCGGGTGTCGCGGTCTCGATGGTGAAGGCGACACGCCCGCCCTGGATGACAACGTCCTTGACGAACTTGAGGGAGACGATATCGCGTTCGAGCGAGGCGTCGCGCACCCCGCGCAGCGCGTCGACGACGGCAGCTTCGGCAATCACGGTCAGGTCCTGTCCGCCGCCATCTGGCCCACCAGCGGCAGCTTGTACTCTTCGCCCTGGTACGCCTTGTACATCAGCAGCAACCACAAGATCGCCGACACCGGGATCAACACGAAGACCACGACGAGGGCGCCA
>JANPCT010000135.1:0-4616 GCA_031431095.1 Acidobacteriota bacterium
GTTCGTCTCGAACGTGCTGACCCGGTCCGGCGAGCAGCGCTACCGCGGCGAAATCCAGCTCGGCGATGCGCTCACCGGTCGCCCTCTCCCGGTCGAAGCCGTCGCCGGCACGATCCTGTCGGAGCAGGGAGAGTTGATGTGGGTCGTGACCATTCTGCACGACCTGACCGAAGCGATTGAAAAGTCCCGCCTCTACGAGCAGTTGAAGCAGGCGTCCGTGCAGCTCGAACGCAGAGTCCAGGAAGCGACGGCGGAGCTCGCGGAACAGAACGAACTTCTGCGGCGCCAGCACATTGCCCTGGAGCAGGCCTCGGCGCTGAAGTCGCAGTTCCTCGCCAACATGTCACACGAGTTCAGGACGCCACTCAACGCCATCCTGGGCTACACGCACATGCTGCTGAACAACGTCACCGGGCAGGTGACGGAACCGCAGCGCAAGAGCCTGTCACGAATCGATTCCAACGCGCGGCACCTGCTCGCGTTGATCAACGACATCCTCGACATCACGCGCATCAAGGCCGGGCGCATGCCGCTGAACGCGACGACGTTCGGCATCGGCGAGCTGTTCAAGGAGGTCCAGTCCGAGCTGGAGCCCATCATCAAGCGGTCGAACCTCGCCGTGTCGACCAGGGTGCGCGGGGCGGTGCCGTCGCTGCGATCGGACCGCCAGAAAGTGAAGCAGATCGTGCTCAACCTGTTGAGCAATGCGCTCAAGTTCACACCCGCCGGATCGGTGACCATGACCGCCTCCTACGACGCGCGGCTGCGCCAGGTGGCGATCGTGGTGAAGGATACCGGCGTGGGTATCCCGCTCGACGATCAGGTCAAGGTCTTCGAGGACTTCCTCCAGCTGGATTCCTCGCCGGCGCGAGGCTACGGCGGCACCGGGCTCGGCCTGTCGATCTGTCGGCGCCTCGCCCAGATTCTCGGCGGCACCATCGAGCTGCACAGTTCGGCAGGCCACGGCTCGACCTTCACGCTGCGGCTGCCGGCGAAAGCGAGGCGCCGGTGAGTACGCGAATCACGCGAGACCAGCCCCTCGTGCTCGTTGTCGAGGACTACCAGGATGCGCGGGAAATGTACGCCGCCTACCTGCAGTTCTCGGGTTTCGACGTCGCCGAAGCGGGCAACGGCCTCGAGGCGATCGAGAAGGCCCAGGAACTGCTCCCCGACATCGTCCTCATGGATCTGGCGCTGCCGCGCATGGACGGCTGGGAAGCGACGCGACGGCTGAAGAACGACGAGCGCACCCGCCACATTCCGATCGTGGCGCTGACGGGCCACGCGCTGGCGGGACATGCCGAGGGGGCGCGCGAGGCGGGCTGCGACGCGTTCGTGACGAAGCCGTGCCTGCCCGACGCGCTCGTCGCGGAGATCAAGCGCCTACTGGACGCGCACCGCGTGACCACGGACAATGGAAAGGATCCGGCACGGCCGCCGCGGTCCACGAAAAAGCGATCCTGAGGGCAGGACCGAATGGCGAAACCAGCAACCCGTTCGACGGCAAAACGCGGCGCAAGGAAACCGGGGCCTCCGGCACGGAAGGCTGTGCCCGCGCGCAAGGTGCTGCCCGCTCGCAAAGTGCTGCCCGCGCGCAAGCCGGTCGCGGCGGCGACGAAAAAAACCGACGTGGCCAGGACGTCCGCCAAACAAGACGCCGCGCGCGGCAAGCTCGAGCGCGTCCGCGTGCCGCCCTCGCGCCGCGAGGACGGCAGCGAAGGCAAGTACGTCTACTGCGTCATCCGCTCCGACCAGACGCTCAGTTTCGGTCCGCTCGGCCTCGGTCCGGCGCCGGCGGAAGTGCACACGATCCACTACCGCGACATCTGCGCCGTCGTCTCCAACACCCCGATGGTCGTGCAGGATCCGACGCGGGAAAACGTCCTCGCCCATCAGCGCGTCAACGAGACGGTGATGCAGAAGCACACCGTCATCCCGATGTCGTTCGGCACGGTCTTCAAGACCGACGACGACATCATGGAGCTGCTGCGCTCGGCCTACGACGCGTTCAGCGACGTGCTGAACAAGATGCAGGAGAAGTTCGAGTTCGGGCTGAAGGTGCTGTGGGATCGCGACCAGATCATCCGGGAGATCGAACGGGAGGACGAGGACATCCGCCGCCTGAAGACCGAGATCTCGTCGCAGAAAGGCTCGACCTATTTTGCCCGGATGCAGTACGGCCGGCTGATCGACGTGGCGCTGCAGTCGCGGACGGAGCGCTACGTCGCCGAAATCTTCACCTCTCTGCGCAGCGTGTCGGTGGCCTCGCGCTCGAACAAGCCGATCGGCGATCGCATGATCATGAACGCCGCCTTCCTGGTGTCGCGCGAAATGGAACAGCCATTCGACGCCCGCGTGAAGGAGATCGGCCAGCAGTACGACAAGCTGACGTTCAAGTACACCGGCCCCTGGCCGCCCTATAACTTCGTCAACATCCGGCTGAAGCTGGAACGGGCGCACTAGGGTTCCGATGCTGATCGTCGACTCCCTCATCATCGCCGGCGTGCGCTTCGTCCTGGACAAGGTCGTGGCCGCGGTGGAGACCGAGATGAACGACGACAGCGTGCTGCGCGAGCGCCTGCTCGCGGCACAGATGCAGGTCGAGCTCGGCGAAATGACGGAGGAGGAGTTCGACCGCTTCGAGGCCGACATCTTCGTCCGCATCCGCGAGATCAAGGAGCGGCAGCGCGGCGGGGAGTCGGCGGCGATCTCCCCAAGAGACATGAAGGTCACCGGCATCGACGCGTCGTTCGAAGGCGACGAGCACTGATCTTTCATTTCGTCGGGGGCAAGGGCGGGGTGGGGAAGACCACCTGCGCCGCCATCCTGGCGCTGCAGTCCGCGGGTGTTCGCCGCACGCTCCTCGTCACCACCGATCCTGCCTCGTCGCTCTCCGCGGTCCTCAAACTCGACGTCGGCCTCCGGCCCGGGCCGGTGCGCGGCGCGCCGGGACTGTTCGCCGCCGAAGTGGACGCGTCGCGGGCCTTCGAGCGGTGGCTGGAACCGCGGCGCGGCGTCCTCGCCGCTATCGCGCTGCGCGGCACCTACCTGGACGAAGACGACGTTGCGCGCCTGCTGAAGCTCTCCCTGCCGGGGATCGACGAAGTGATCGGGCTTCTGGAAATCGCGCGGATGGCCGGCGAAGCCCGGGGGTTCGATGCGATTCTCGTCGACACTGCCCCCACCGGGCACACCTTGCGCCTGCTGTCTTCTCCCGCCCTTCTCGGGCGGGTGGCGGCCCTCCTCGATCTCCTCCAGTCTCATCACCGGGCCGTCGTGAGCGCCCTGCGCGGATCGTATGGCGAGGATGCGGCCGACGAACTGATCGCCGAGCTGCACAACGAAGGCGCCGCATTGAGCACGATGCTGCGCGACCCTGCGAAGAGCGAGATCTCGTGGGTCACACTCCCCGAGCCGATGGCGCTCGAAGAAACGTCGGATGCGCTCGACGCGCTGCGCGCCACGGGCATTGCGGTGCGCCGTCTGATCGTGAACCGCATCACGCCGGATTGGACGGCCTCACGTTCCGGCGCGGCGCGAAAGCGGCAGGCCTGCGAGTGGTGCGAGGGGCGCCGCCGCTTCGAGGCGCGGGCGCTGGCGCCGATGTCCCGCGCGTTTCCAGCGATCCGGATGGTGGCGTTGCCGGCGTTGACGGAGGAACCGCGCGGCGTCACGGCGCTGACTGCCGCCGGAAAGCTGCTGGCGCCGTTCGGCGCGCCGGCGCCGGCGCCGGCCGTCACTCGCGTCCTGCGTGCGCCGCTCAATGGATGGGCGAGGCATTCGCCGCGTCGCGCCGGCGCAAGCCGCGGCGCGCGCGCGCGGCCGCACCTCGATCGCGCCGTCCCGCGCGAGACGCTTCTCGGCTCCGCTCGATGGCTGCGCTTCGGCGGCACGGGTGGAGTGGGCAAGACGACCTGTGCGGCTGCCGTGGCGCTCGACCTGGCGATGGATCGCCGCGTGCTGCTGGTGTCGACCGACCCGGCGCATTCGCTCGGGGACGTCTTCGGCGCCGCGGTTGGTGACGAGGCGCGGCGCGTGCCCGGCGGACCGGCGACGCTGCGCGTGCGTGAAATCGACGCGGCCGTCGAGATGGCGCGGTTCCGGCGGAAGTATGTCGCCGCGGTGGACGAGGCCTTCGGCCGCATCACGCGGTCCTCGGGAGGGGATCACGCGGCGTTCCGCGATCTGATCGATCTGGCCCCGCCGGGCATCGATGAAGTGATCGCCGTCGCCGAAATCGCGGAGGCGCTCGCCGATGACGCGACGCAAGACGAGGTCATCGTCACCGACACGGCGCCGACCGGGCACGCGCTGCGTCTCCTGCAGACACCGGCGGTCCTGCGCGAGTGGACCCAGGCGCTGATGGCCATCCTCCTCAAGTACCACGAGATCGTCGGCGCCGGGACGCTGGCCGCGCTGCTGGTCCAGCTTTCGAAGCGGCTGCGAAGGCTGCAGGAGATACTCGCGGATCCGGCCAAAGCCAGGTTCGTGATCGTGACGCGCGCCGCCGCACTGCCCGTCGCGGAGTCGGAAGCGTTGATCGCAGCCCTTCGCGGCCTCGGTATCGGCGTCGGTGCGGTCATCGTCAATGCGATGGGCGCCGGCGTGTGTGCACG
>JANPCT010000136.1:0-10708 GCA_031431095.1 Acidobacteriota bacterium
CATCCCACCCGCCCACCAAGCGGCGGCGCAAGCACCCTATTCTCACGGCGCTGACGATCCTGGTTGCCGTCGTCGCGGCGATCATCATTTCGTTCGTGACCGTCGACGTCGGGCCGAACTTGAAGAACCTCGCCGAGAAGCAGGGCTCGACGTTCTTCGATCGTCCGATGCACATCGGCAAGCTCAGCATCGTCCTGCGCAACGGCTCGTTCAAGATCGACGGTCTCGTCATCGAGGGATTGAGTCCGACGGATCGGCCGTTCCTGCGAGCGAAGACGGTGTTCATGAACCTGCCCTGGTGGACGTTCCTCACCCACGAGCTGATCGTGGAGAACGTCGACATGGACGGCTGGGAGATGCTCGTCGAGCAGTTTCCCGGGCGTCACAGTTTTCCCAGGCTGGGCGGGCCGAAGAAGCCGAAGACGACGCCGTCACGCTGGAAGATGACGACAACCGTGCGCTCGGTGATCGCGAGGAACGGCCAGTTCACCTACGACGATCACACCACGCCCTGGCTCGTCGTCTGCCGCAACCTGAACGTCAGCGTGTTCAAGGGACTCGACACCTACCGCGGCACCGCGCAGTTCAAGAATGGGTCGGTGAAGATCCTGCAGTACGACGCCTTTCCCGCCGACATGCAGACGCGGTTCAAGATCGACGGCGGCAAGATCACGCTGGAGCACATCAACCTCCAGAGCGTCGGCGCGTCGACGACCGTGACCGGTTACGTCGATATTCCGAACTGGCCGTCGATGGTCTACAACGTCAAGTCCCGGATCGACTTTCCCACGCAGAAGGCGATCTATTTCAAAACGATGGATTTCACGGTGACCGGGGTCGGGGACTTCGACGGCACGTTCCGGTTCTTCAAGACGCCGAAAGGAACCGGGCGCGAGCTGAAAGGCATCTTCACCAGCCGCGAAGCGGGCGTCAATGCGTGGCGCTTTCCCAACGTGCGCGGGGCGGTCTTGTGGAGCAACAGCGCCTTTCGCGTGACCGACGTCACGACCGATCTGTACGGGGGGCGCACGAAATTCGATTACACGATGGAGCCGCTCGGCGAGGCGGGCCATCCGGTGCAGGCGGTCTGGGACGCGACGTATTCCGACGTCGATCTCACGCAGCTGAGCGACTTCCTCGAGATGAAAGGCATCCGGCTGGCCGGGCGGGCGAGCGGCCGCAACCGCCTCGAATGGCCGCTGGGGAAGTTCGCGCTGAAGCACGGCCAGGGGGAAGTGACGGCGGCGATGCCTGCCGGCGCCACGCCGATGACGAAGGAGCTGCAGCCAGGCGTCATCGCGCGCGTCGACCCGCTGCCGCCTGAACAGGGGCCGTTCAATTCGCAGCTGCCGCTCGGGCACGTGCCGATCGCGGGGCACATCGTCTACTCGCTCAGCCCCGAGTGGATCGAGCTCGCGCACGGCTGGACGGCGACCGAGAAGACGTACGTGGAGTTCAAGGGACGAACCGCGTGGGCGCAGCGGTCGGAGATTCCCTTCCACGTCACCAGCCTCGACTGGCAGGAGAGCGACCGCGTGCTTGCCGGCATCATGACCGCGTTCGGCGCGCCCACCGGCGCGATCGACATCGGCGGGCGCGGCCAGTTCGACGGTGTCCTCCAGGAATCGTTTTCCCGACCGCGTATCGCCGGACGCTTCGTCGGCGACCGCATGCGTGCCTGGGACACGAACTGGGGACACGGCGTCGCCGATCTCGTCATCCAGAACAGCTACGTCGACATCAAGAACAGTGTCATCGAACGGGATGGTTCCCGCATCGACGCGGCAGGGCGCTTCTCGCTCGGCTTCCCGCGCAAGGATGGCGGCGAGGAGATCAACGCGAACATCCGCATGAGCAAGCGTCCGCTCGCGGATCTGCGGCACGCCTTCGTCCTCGACGACTACCCGGTCGACGGGCTCACGTCCGGAGAGTTCCACGTCTACGGCCGGTACCTCGGGCCGCATGGCGTCGGCAACCTGCGCATCGACGCGGGCAGGGCGTACGGGGAGCCGTTCGACGCCGCCACGGCGAACCTCCGCTTCGAAGGCACCGGCGTCCGGCTCGACAAGATCGACATCAAGAAGAGCAGCGGCGCGGTGACGGGCGCCGCATGGGTGGCGTGGGACGGCAACTATTCCTTCGACGCCAACGGCGCGCGCATCCCCGTCGAGTCTCTCACCCTGATGTCGTTCCCGCGCGCGCCGCTGTCCGGGATGCTGCAATTCGACGCGAGCGGCACCGGCACATTCGAGACCCCGCGCTACGACGTGCGTGTCGGCATCGCCGATCTGTTTGCCGGCGACGAAGGCATCGGTCAGTTACAGGGCCGGCTCGCGCTCCGCGGTCAGATGCTGACGATGGAGTTCGACGCCTCGTCGAGGCGGTTGTCGGTCTCCGGCTCCGGCCGTCTGGCCAGGACCCCCGAGATGGACGTCGAGATGTCGCTGCGATTCTCCGACACGTCGCTCGATCCTTACATCCGTTTCTTCGCGCCGCAGATGTCTCCCTACACGTCCGCCGTCGCGGACGGCACCATCCGGGTGGTCGGCGAGCTGGCCGATATCGATCACCTGCTGGTCGAGACGACGGTGGACAAGCTGCAGTTGAAGCTGTTCGACTATCCGGCGGCGAACGACGGTCCGATCCAGCTTGCGCTCAACCGCCATACAGTGGAAGTGCAGCGCTTCCGGCTCGTCGGCGAGGGCACGGCGCTCGAATTGAGCGGCAACATCGGCCTGCACGACAACCGCATCGCCCTCGATGCGTCCGGCGACGCCAACCTCGGCATCCTCCAGGCGTTCTATCGCGGCATCCGCAGTTCGGGGAACGCCTCCCTGCACGCGCAGGTGCGCGGGCCGCTCGATGCTCCGGTGTTCGGCGGCGAGGCGACGATATCGGCCGGCCGCCTGCGCTACTACTCGCTGCCGCACAGCCTGCAGGACATCAACGGCCGGATCGGCTTCGACGCGCAAGGCTTGCGCATCGTCGACGCCGTCGCGCAACTCGGCGGCGGGGCCGTCAAGTTCGGCGGGCGCATCGGGCTGAACGGTTATCAGGTCGGCGCCATCGATCTCACGGCAACGGGCGAGCAGATGAACCTGCGCTACCCCGAAGGGTTCCGCTCGACCATCGACGCCGCGCTCACACTCCGCGGGGACCCGACGGCGATGGTGCTCGGCGGCAACGTGAGTATGCGCGAGGGGGTGTACGCGAAACGCTTCGAGCCCAACGTCGATATCTTCTCGTTCGCGAGCGGCGGCGCCGGGCTGCCGTCGCCGGCGTCCGAGACCTCATCGTTGCCGGTCCGCTACGACATCAAGGTGTCGGCGCCCGGCACCCTGCGACTCGAAAACAACCTCGCGCGGATGATCGCCCGCGCCGACCTGACCTTGAACGGCACGTATGACAAGCCGCTCCTGTTCGGCCGCGCCGATATCGAGCGCGGGGAGATCTTCTTCGAGGGCAATCGCTATCGCGTGACGCGGGGCACGATCGACTTCAACGATCCATCGCGAATCGAGCCGTTCTTCGACATCGAGGCGGAGACCAGGATTCGCGTGCCGGCGGCAGCCGAGACCTACCGCATCACCCTCGCGGTGTCGGGCACGCTCGACGGACGCATGAACCTCGAGTTGAACTCGGATCCGCCGCTGCCGACCGTCAACATCATTTCGCTGCTGTTCGGCCAGACCACGGACCTGGTCAATCCCGAGCTGCAGGCGCTCAGGCCGCAGGCGGCGACCCAATCGGAGGAACAGCTCCTCAAGGCCGGCATTCTCCGCGTCCTCGCCGGGGGCATCACCGGTACCGTCGGCCGCGCCGTCGAGCAGACGCTCGGGGTCGACACCGTCCAGATTTCACCCAGCATCGGCACGGAAACCGATCCGCTGACGCCGACGGCGCGGCTGATCCTCGGCAAGCGTTTGTCGAATCGCGCCTACCTCACGTACTCGAAATCCATCGGCACCACGACACGCGGCGAGCAGATCATCATTCTCGAGTACGACCAGTCGGACCGTCTCGGCTGGGTGCTGACGCAGAACGGCGCCAACACCTTCGCCATCGACTTCCGCGTGCGGAGGACCTTCTGAGGATGAGGGCTGCCGCACCGCCGATCGTCACGCTGCTGGTCCTGTTGTGGCGCAGCGCCGCAGCCGCTGTCGCGCAGCAGCCGGCGGCCGCATACGTGGACCTTCCCGTCCGCACCGTCGCCGTGACAATCGAAGGCCGGCCGACTACCGAGCCGGCGCTCCTCGAAGCGGTACAGACGAAGGTCGGCGCCCCGCTCCGGATGACCGACGTGCGTGCGACGATCACGCACGTCTACAGCTTCGGGCGTTTTTCCGACGTGCAGGTCGATGCCGAGCGCACCGGCGACGGCGGCGTCGCCGTGCGCTTCGAACTCGCGCCGATTCATACGGTGACCAGGGTGCGGTTCACCGGAGCGCTCGGGCTCGCAGAGGGCTTCGTCAGGGATCGCATGAGCGAGCGCTTCGGCGAGACGCCCGCCATCACCAGGGCCGGCGAAGTGGCGGCGTGGCTCCAGGACCTGTATCACGAGCACGGCTACCTCAGCGCCGCGGTGGCGACCGCGCCGCCGATCATCGAGCACGATCCCGATAGCGCGACGCTTGTGTTCGACGTGACATCGGGGCCGCGGACGACGATCGGGTCCTCTGCGATCGTCGGCAATCCGCTCGTGCCGGCGGCACAGATCCAGGCGCGGCTCCAGATTCAGCCAGGTCAGTTCTATCAGCCGGCTGAATTGCGCCGGCGGATCGGGGACTTCGTGACGTCGATGCGGCAGCGCCGCTACTACCAGGCTGCCGCGAACGTTCAGACCCCGGTGTTCACTGCCGACCGCACGCAGGTGCAGTTGGCCGTCGACGTCCAGCCGGGACCGCTCGTCACCGTACAGTTCGCCGGCGACCCGCTACCCAAAGACAAGATCGCGGAACTGGTGCCGGTCGAGCGCGACGGATCGGTTGACGAAGATCTGCTCGAGGACTCCGCGGCACGCATCACCGACTACCTGCACCAGCAGGGATACTGGAAAGCCGACGTGAAGCCGCCGGAGCGGCGGGAGGCGGCCGGCGGCGTCACGATCGTCTTCACCATCCATCGCGGCCGCGTCTACCGTGTGGCCCCCGGCGGCATAGAGGTCACCGGAAATCGCGGCGTCACGCTGGAGGAACTGAAACCCCTGCTCAGGCTCGGACAGGGCGATCTCTTCATCGCGTCGCGGCTCAGCGCGATCGAGGGGGCCATCAAACAGACGTACCGCTCCCGCGGCTTTGCGACCGCCGAACTCTCGACAGCGATGAACGAAGTTGACGAGGGACTCGTGCGGCCAGTCATCACCGTCAACGAGGGCCCCCGCATCGTCATCGGCAAGACTGCTGTCAGGGGAAGTGCAGCGGTCCCGGACGATCGCCTCCGCGCCGTGCTGACACTGGCGCCCGGACAGGCCTATTACGGTCCTGCCGTCGCGCGCGACCGTGACGCCATGATCGCCTTCTATCGCGACGAGGGCTTCGCCACGGCCGATGTCTCGGTCGTACCGGTGACTCCGACGATCACGGCGGACGGCGCAGTGGCCGACATCACCTTCGCCGTCGTCGAGGGACCGCAGACGGTCATCGAACACATCTTCATCACCGGTAACCTGCGCACGAAGTCGCTGGTGATCGAGCGCGAGCTCCAGATCCACGAAGGCCGGCCGCTCGGCCAGGGGGCGTTGACCGAGACGCGCCGGCGGCTCAGCGCGCTCGGGCTCTTCCGCCGCATCCAGATCTCCGCGATCTCTCACGGCGACGCCACCGCACGCGACGTCGTCATCGCGGTGGAGGAGGCGCGGCAGACCACGGTCGGCTATGGCGGCGGGCTGCAAGTCGATCGCGTCCTGCGATCGACCGACAACGGGGAAGCTACGGGGGAGCGCTACGAGCTGGCGCCACGCGGATTCTTCGAGGTCGGACGCCGCAATCTTGGCGGCCGCAACCGATCGCTCAACCTCTATTCGCGCCTGAGCCTGCGGCCCAACCCCGATCAGGACAGCACCAACCCGTTCGGGTTCTCGGAGTATCGCGTCGTCGGCACCTACCTGGCGCCGCGCGCGCTGCGTAACTACGGCGATCTGACCGCGACCGCGGCGGTCGAGCAGGGGGTGCGCACCGGGTTCAATTTCAGCCGAAAGGGGCTGACGACCGGTCTTTCCCACCAGTTCCGCCCGACCGTTCGCGGCACCGCGCGCTACTCGTTCGGTACGACCCGGATTTTCGATGAACAGCTGCTCGAGGAAGACCAACTCACCGTCGACCGCGTGTTTCCGCAGGTGCGCTTGTCCAGCTTCTCGGCCGCGATACTGCGTGACACGCGCGACGATACGCTCGAACCGCAGAACGGCGCGTTCCTCACCGCCGACGCGTCGCTGGCGGGCCGCGCCATCGGCTCGGAGGTCGGTTTCGCGAAGACGTTCGTCCAGGGGTTTCTCTACCGCAGTCTCGGACGGCCGAACTTCGTCTTCGCCGGCGGCGCGCGATTGGGTGTCGCGCGGCCGTTCCGGCGTGAGGTGCCCGGCGTGGATCCCGGGGGCGCCCCGCAAATCGTCCGCGACCTGCCGGCAAGCGAGCGTTTCTACGCCGGGGGTGACACCACGATCCGCGGCTACGCGCTGGATTCGGTGGGGACGCCGGAGACGATTTCCCCGAACGGGTTTCCCAAGGGGGGCGACGCCGAGATCGTGCTCAACGCCGAATTACGCGTCCCCGTGCGCGGACCGATCGGCGCGGCGCTGTTCGTTGACGGCGGCAACGTGTTCGCCCAGGCGGCAGATGTCAGCCTGTCGCGGCTGCGTGGCAGCGTCGGCCTCGGCGGACGCTATCGTTCGCCCATAGGCCCGATCCGCGTCGACCTGGGATTCAAGCTCGATCGACGGACGATCGGCGGCCGCCTGGAGCCGCGCTATGCGATTCACTTTTCGATCGGCCAAGCGTTTTAGCAAGGTGCTGAACAAGTGGCGCTCTCGGACCTTCCGCCTGAAGGCGGAAACTACACGGACTCCAACAAGGGCTCTGTCGTTTCCGCCTGCAAGCGGAATTCACTTCAACGAAGGGCTCTGTAGTTTCCGCCTTTAGGCGGAATTCTCTAACTGAGGACTCTGTAGTTTCCGCCTTTAGGCGGAATTGACGACGGGCGGTAGGTCAACGTGCGCGCGGTTCGCGGTGTGGTTCAGAGGACAAGGCTCACCGATTCGGGGTCGGCGGTTGACTGCCGCGCGGGTCGGTTGGAAGGATGGCGGATACGTTGATTCGGACCAGTAAGCGCGTGGCGGCAGTCCTGGCGATATGGCTTTGTGTGGCCGCCGGCGCAGCGCGCGCCGAAATCATCGATCGCATCCTCGCTGTCGTGGGCGGCCAGCCGGTGACGTTGTCGGACGTCACCGCGGCGCGGCAGTTCAAGTTGATCGAGGCGCCGGCGGGAACCGTGGATCCCGTCGCCTACACGCTGGAGCGGCTGATCGATCGGACGCTGATGCTCGACGAAGTCGATCGTTTCCAGCCGCCCGAGCCCGACCCGATCGAAATCACGAACCGCGTCGACGCGCTGGCGCGAGCCGCCGGATCCGCCGCGGCGTTCGACAAGGCACTCGCTCTAACGGGGACGACGCGCGAGCAACTGCGCCGCCATATTCGCGACGACCTGCGCATGGCCACCTACCTGAACCAGCGCTTCGGTTCAACCGACCCCGCCGCCCGTACCTCGGCAATCGCCGCCTGGATCTCAGACCTGCGTCGCCGCGCCGACGTCACCGTCCTCCGCACGTCGCGCTGAGCACTGCGCATTCCGCGCTGCGCACTAACCACTAACTACTGACCACTCACTCTGAGCCAGTCCACGGCGGCGGCGAGGGGGCGGCCGTCACCTCCGGCGCCCACATCGACAGGACGTGCCGCGTAGGCAAAGCGCAGGCTGAGCTCATTCACGCCGCTGCGCCATGCCGACAGGCCGAGCGTGCACTCCACTGTCTGCCAGTCGGGCGTCACCGCTATGGGCGAACAGTCGTGACCGTTGGCCGCGATGACCAGCGACTGCGGCGGCCCCCCTGGATAGGCGAAGGCGTGGAGGCGCACCTGCACGCGCAGTGTTGACGCGTGGTCAAGCGGAATGCGCAGCGTCGCCGGCGACGCCGCCCACCTGTAGGTGACCGCGCCATCTTTCTCGGGAGCGTGCCAGCCGTCGCCGATCAGCCAGTCGTCCGCAGTGCGCGTGGCCACGGCCGGGTCCAGTCCCACGGTCGTCGAGGCGTCGTTGCCGATGTCGACGCGTCCGTACGGCTGGAGCGGGTCGGCCAGGAAACGGTTGGTGGACAGCAGATCGTAATCACCGGGCGACACACCGTTCCGCAACGCGAAGGCAAGGCTGGCGGGATAGGTGAACGGGTTGCCGAACCATTGGTGGACGACGCGGGCCTGGGACGACCAGGCGCGATCGAAAGGCAGGGTCTCGCCGATCCGGACGTCGCCACTCTGCGCCGCGCCCATCAGCGCCAGGTTCCACACCGCAATGACGGCAAGCAGCGTCGTGATCGCGACTGTCGCATGGCGGCGGACGAGGGCGCCCGCGTAGTCGATGAAGGCGGCGAGCCCCACCGCGAAAATCGGGATCACGCCGTCGAAGCGGCGCCCGCCGAACCCGGCGCTGCCCCACCAGTCCTGGATGCAGGCGTTGAAGTAGATCATCACCAGCGCGGCGGCGGCCATCGGCAGCCCGGCCGCCGGACGCACGATGGCGAAGGCGAGAAGGCCCAGTGCTGCGAGATAGAGGATCGGTGCGGTGCTGAACAGCCCGTTGCGCGCCGACCACAGGATGTCGACGAGGTGCGGGTCCGTCCAGCGAATCTGCGGACCGACCGGCGATCGGGCGATCAGGCTGCCATACATGGCCTGCCAGGCCAGCATCTGCGGCAGAAAGCCGACGACCGCGCAGGCGAGAAATGCCGCGCTTCCGGCGATCGTGTGCCGCATCTCGGGCCCGCCGGCGGCGCGGCGGTGGCTCCACAGCAGCCGCACCGCGTCGAGTCCGGGCAGAAGCGCGAAGAGCAGGTTCTGCCAGCGGATCAAGGCGATGAATCCGGCCAGCAAGCCAAGCAGTGCCCAGTCGCGCAGGGTGCGGCGCTCGCGCGTCGCCGCCCACATCCACGTGAAGCCGCCGACCGCGGCCATCGACGTCGCGTGAGTCATGCTCGGCTCCTTGACCAGGTACCAGAGCATGAAGGACCCCGCGACCGTGAGCGTCACCGCGGACCCGGCGAGCGAGCCCGGAAAAAAGAGCAGTGCCAGCCTGTAGGCGAACCAGCAGCCGAGCAGGCCATAGAAGAGGCTCGCGACGCAGATCGCCTGACGGTACGGATAGGACGTCCCGTCAGTCGCGACGTCCACCCCGGATGCACGCAGCCGCGTCGCGGCGAGGTGGCCGGCCGCGAAGAACGGTGACCAGACGATCGCCGGCCCGATGGTCCATGCGGATTCGGCGTGCCCTGTGGCCGTAGGCCGGAACAGATACGACTTGTCGCCGAGTCCCAGCAGGCGGTAGTCGTTCATGAAGTTGACGTCGCCATCGAAGGCCAGCGAACGCAGGTACGCGAAGTAGTAGAAGCCGTCGCTCTGCAGGCGCGCGCCGAGTTGCAGTTGCAGCGCGAGGCCGATGGTGAACAGCGCCGTCAGCACGGGGCCGGCGCGATGACGCCGCAGCAGCACAACACTCGACACGGCCGCGGCGATCGCCAGCACGATAAGGACGGTCACCGAAGGTGCTGTGCCGAGCAGCAGACGCAGCAGCGACCGTCGTGCGATTTCGCGCCAGGCGAGTTCCGCCGAGGTGATGGCTATCGCGGCCCACGCGACCCGCCCGAGTGACGCGCGGCTCAAGGTTTCACCTTGAGGATGATCAGCTCGGGCCCGGGATGCTCCTCGGTTGGCGTGAACCGTGCCACTTCCTCCGTCTGCTGAAATATCCGCTGGTAATCCGCCGACTCGATCGGATAGCGCGCCGGTGTTTCAAGGTAACGGCCGAAGCATTGCGACGAGGCAATCAGGTATTGCATGCCGCTCTCTGAGTAGACCCGCGTGCCGTCGATACGCAGCTCCTTCACGTAGCGGGTCTTGTACATCGGCGGCAGCTTGATTGCGAGAGAGCCTTCGAGCTCGATGCTGGTGCCGGGCGGCAGCTGCCGCCGGACCCACTGGTAGGCCAGACCGTGCGTCCACGTCTTGGCGGCATCAACGTCGTATTGAATCGACGTGTGGGCGGGTGGCGCGATCGCCGCCACCGTCAGGCCGACGGTCGCGAGGTTCCGCCACAGCGCCGGCATCCGCATCCGATGCATCGACGCGACGAACCACACAATCGCCACGGCGGCGAGGAGCGAGAGAAACGGCAGGAGCGGCAGGAGATACCTGCCGTAGATGATGTTCTGGCCGGAGATCAGCTTGAAGTGAACGAGCGGAAACATCACCACCAGGGCCCACTTCAACCGGCGCGGTCCGGTGGCGATCCGCACCAGCCCCGCGATCAGGCCCGCCGTCACCAGTAACGTGCCGGGCAGCAGCAGCGCGATGCGCAAATATTTCAGGTAGATGATCCAGATCGGTTCGTTGGTGATCGGCGGCGCCTTGTACTCGGACGACAACCGCGCGAACTGGTTGAG
>JANPCT010000137.1:0-4450 GCA_031431095.1 Acidobacteriota bacterium
CGGAGCATCTGCAGCGTCGCGAAGAACACGCGCGCGCCGTCGCGGACGTTGTCGATGTCGTCGCGGAGGGTGTCACAGACGTCGCGATCCGGAATCTGCTTCGCCGAGATGGCCCGTTCGACGTCGCGGGCATAGTCGTCGGTCCGGTAGTTGCTGACGGCGATCCCGAAATACTGCGTCGCGATGTCCTCGAGCTGGTGCGCTTCGTCGACGATGGCATAGCGGCAGGACGGGATCACTTCGCCGAACGCGCTCTGGCGCACCGCCGCGTCGGCGCACAGCAGGTGATGGTTGACGATGACGACGTCGGCTTCGGCGGCGCGCTGGCGCATCTTCGTGACGTGGCAGTCGCTGAAGCGCGGGCAATCGGCGCCGATACAGTTCTCGCTGGTGGCGGCGATCTCGGGCCACAGCGCGAAGTCCTCCGGCAGGTCTTCCATTTCGGCGCGGTCGCCGGTCTCCGTGTGTTTCGACCATTCATCGATCGTGTCGATGGCCATGGCGTCATCCCGGGAACGGATCGCCGGGCCGTCCTTCAGCGCCGCGAAGCGATGCAGGCACAGATAATTCCCGCGTCCCTTCATGTACGCGGCGGTGAACGGAATGCCGAGTGTGTCCTTCAGGACCGGTAAGTCCTTGAAGAAGATCTGTTCCTGGAGGTTCTTGGTCCCGGTGGAAATCAGCACGCGCTCGCGGCTCAGGATGGCGGGAACGAGGTAGGCGAGCGTCTTGCCGGTACCGGTGCCGGCCTCGGCGAGAAGCGTGCCGCCGTCCGTCAACACGTCGGCGACCGCGGCCGCCATCTCGAGCTGCGCCGGACGCGCCTCGAACCCGTCGAGCGCCATCGACAGCGGCCCGCCTGGGGCGAACACCGCATCGACCTGCGCCTGCAGTCCGGACCGTTCGGACTCGGCGAGGCTCACGCGTCCGGGTAGAGCGGGAACTTGCGGCACAGCGCCTCGACTTCCATCTTGACTCGTCCAACCGCCGCGTCGTCGTCCGGCGACGCCAGCACCCGCGCGATGTACTCGCCGACCTTGTCCATGTCCGCTTCGCCCATGCCGCGGCTGGTGATGGCCGGCGTGCCCAGCCGTATGCCGCTCGCGACCATCGGGGGATTCTGGTCGAACGGGATGGCGTTCTTGTTGACGGTGATGCCCGCCGCGCCGAGCGCGGCTTCCGCGACCTTGCCGGTGATGCCCTTCGAGAAGACATCGACGAGCATCAGGTGATTGTCGGTGCCGCCGCTGACGAGACGGAAGCCCTCGGCGGACAGGGCCGCCGCGAGCCGCTTTGCATTGGCCACGATCTGCCTCTGGTAGTCGGCGAACGCCGGCTCCATCGCTTCCTTGAAGCAGACGGCTTTCGCCGCGATGATGTGCATCAACGGCCCGCCCTGGATGCCCGGGAAGACGGTGCGATCGAGATCCTTCTGATACCGAGCCCGGCTGAGAACCATTCCGCCCCTCGGCCCGCGCAGTGTCTTGTGCGTCGTCGTCGTCACGAAGTCGGAGTGCGGGACGGGGCTCGGGTGGACGCCGGCGGCGACCAGTCCGGCGATGTGCGCCATGTCGGTGACGACCGGTGTGCCGATCGCCTTGCCGACGGCACCGATCCGCGCAAAGTCGATGATGCGCGGGTAGGCGCTCGCCCCGACCATGATCAGCTTCGGCTTGTGCTCGTGGGCGAGGCGTTCCAGTTCCTCGTAATCGATGCGTTCGTCGTCTTTGCGGACGCCGTACGGCACGATGGTGTAGAGCTTGCCGGAAAAATTCAGCGGATGGCCGTGCGTCAGATGTCCGCCGTGCGCCAGGTTCATGCCGAGCACGGTGTCGCCCGGCTTCAACAGCGAGAAGTACACCGCCATGTTCGCCTGGGCGCCGGAGTGCGGCTGCACGTTGGCGTGCTCGGCGCCGAACAGCGTCTTGGCTCGGGCGATCGCCAGCGACTCGGCGACGTCGACGAACTCGCAGCCGCCGTAGTAGCGCTTGCCGGGGTAGCCTTCGGCGTACTTGTTCGTCATCACGGAGCCGGCCGCCTGGAGGACAGCCTGGCTGACGAAATTCTCCGAGGCGATCAGCTCGAGACCCGTGTTCTGCCGGTGCTGTTCGTGCCGGATCGCGTCGGCGATTTCGGGATCCGTGGCGCTCAGCGTCCGCCAGCGTGAGGGCGTTTCGGTGTTCGGCATTCTGATCCTTGTCGTCCGTGGTTTGTCGCGGCTGGGATCTCGCCCGGCAGCGGTCCGGGACACCAACCAGCGAGTGTGAATGACTACTGCCGCTCGATCGCGTCGATCTGCTCGACCCGCCGCTGGTGCCGCCCGCCTTCGAACGGCGTGATCAGCCACAGCGCGATGATCTCGTCGGCGAGACCGAACGCGACGATCCTGCCGCCCATCGCCAGCACGTTCGCGTCGTTGTGTTCGCGCGACATGCGCGCGGTGTAGAGATCGTTGCACAGCGCGGCGCGGATGCCGCGCACCTTGTTTGCCGCCATCTGTTCGCCCTGCCCGCTGCCGCCGACGACAATGCCGCGGTCGGCGTCACCCGCGGCGACGCGGCGCGCGACGTCGGCGCAGATGATCGGGTAGTCGACCGGTGCGTCGCTGAAGGTGCCGCGATCGTCGACGTCGTGACCGAGCCGGACAAGCATTGCGACGAGGTGTTCCTTCAGCGGAAAGCCCGCATGGTCGGCCCCGATCGCGATACGCATAAGATGTGATTATACGGTAGCAGGAAGCTGGGAGCTGACGACGACAATGGCCTCTGTCACGATTACGCGTCGCGGCGAAGATCGCGCGCGCGCCGGACATCCGTGGATCTACCGCAGCGATGTCACGGGCGCGGACGCCGATGCCGGCGACCTCGTGCAGGTGCGGGGGGAGCGCGGCCGGCCCATCGGCCATGCCCTGTTCAGCGACGAGTCTGAAATCACGCTGCGCATGATTGAATTCGGCGCCGGTGCGCCGGCGCCGGACTTCATGGCGCTGCGACTGGCCGCGGCGATCGCCTACCGCGACGTCCTGCGGCTCGACGCCACCGCCTACCGCCTGGTGCACGGCGAAGCCGACCGGCTGCCGTCCCTGATCGTCGACCGCTACGGCGACCATCTGGTCGTCCAGGCCCTGTCGCAGGGGATGGACCGGCGCCTTCCGGAGATCACCGAGGCGCTGACCACGCTCCTTCGTCCTGCCGGCATCCTCGCCCGCAACGACCCCCGGGTGCGGCTGCTCGAGGGACTGGAACAGAAAGTCGAAGTGCTGGCGGGCGACGTGCCGGAGCGCCTGGAAGTACGGGAAGGCGCCGTCCGCTACGACGTGGATCCGTGGAAAGGGCAGAAGACGGGCCTGTTCCTCGATCAGCGCGAGAATCGCGAGGCCGCCCTGCGCTACGCGCGCGGCAGGCTGCTCGACGCATTCAGCTACAACGGCGGCTTTGCGCTGTCGCTCGCGGCGAAGTGCGAGTCGGTCCTCGCGGTCGACATCTCCGGCGACGCGGTGGCGCGAATCCGCAGTAACGCCGCGCGCAATGGGGTGGCGAACGTCGAGGTGCGTGAAATGAACGTGTTCGACGAGCTGCGCGAGCTCGAGCGAACCGGCACGCGGTTCGACACGATTGTGCTGGACCCTCCCGCGTTCGCGAAAAGCAAGAGCGCGATCCGCAAGGCGATGTCGGGCTACAAGGAAATCAACCTGCGCGCGTTGAAGCTGCTGACGCCGGGCGGCTTCCTGGTGACGTGCAGCTGTTCCTACAACGTCAGCGAGGACATGTTCCTCGACGTCGTCGCAGAGGCGGCCGCGGATGCTGCCGCCGAGGTCGCGCTGGTCGAGAAGCGCTCGCAGGGCCGCGACCATCCGATTCTCATCAACGTCCCGGAGACCTACTACCTGAAGTGCCTGATCCTGCGAAAACTGGCGTGACGACGGGTCTCGCGGCGGCCGCCGTGCTGACGGCGATGCTTGCCCCCGTCCCCCAGCACGTCGACAGGCTCGGCGGCGTCACGTTCTTCCGTCAGGAATCGCGGCTGCAGCCTGGGGCTCCGGCTGGCGCACGACGTGGAATGAACCTGTTAGGATCAGGAACATGAGTACCCGTCCCGCCTACACGCCGCTCGCCGCCGCGGAGTTCGCGTCCGCGTTCCCCAATTCGAGCAAGGTGTACGTGGACGGCCCATCCGGCGTGCGCGTACCGATGCGTGAGATCGCGCTGAGCAATGGTGATTCGCTGCGCGTCTACGACTCGAGCGGTCCACAGGGGCATGACGTGCACGGCGGATTGCCCAGGCTGCGCGAGCCGTGGGTGGCATCCCGCCGGCGCACTGCCGCGGTGACGCAGCGTCACTTCGCGTGCAAGGGTACCGTCACACCCGAGATGGAGTTCGTCGCGATTCGCGAGGGATTCGATGCGGAATTCGTCCGTTCGGAGGTCGCGCGCGGCCGCGCCATCATCCC
>JANPCT010000138.1:0-1814 GCA_031431095.1 Acidobacteriota bacterium
CTACTCGCAGATCGAGCTGCGGGTCCTGGCGCACCTGTCGGGAGATCCTGCGCTGCTCGAGGCGTTCACGCACGACATCGATATCCACGATCGGACCGCGCTGAAGGTCTTCGGCAGCGAGAGCGGCCTCAGCGCCCACGAACTGCGGCGCCGCGCCAAGATCATCAATTACGCGCTGCTCTACGGCAAGCAGGCCTTCACGCTGGCGAAGGACATCGGCGTCTCACGCGAAGAAGCGCAGGTCTTCATCGACGCGTACTTCGCCGGATTCCCCTCCGTCCGCGCCTTCATCGACGGCCTGCTCGAAGAGGCCCGACACAGCGGTTCGGTGAAGACCATGTTCGGCCGGCGTCGCCTGGTGCCGGATCTCAACAATCGGAACGGCCAGGTGCGCGCGGCGGCCGAACGCGCCGCGGTCAACATGCCGATCCAGGGCACCGCCGCCGACATTCTCAAGAAGGCGATGATCGATGTGCACGCGGCGCTGCCGGCCATCGCCGGGGGCCGCGCGCGCATGATCCTGACCGTCCATGACGAACTGCTGTTCGAGACGCCGACGGACGCGGCCGAGGAGACGGCCGCCGCGGTGCGACAGTTGATGGAAAGCGCCGTCACGCTCAGCGTGCCGGTCACCGTCGATGTCGGCATCGGCGAAAACTGGAAAGAAGCGAAAAGCTAGGGCGGATCCGCCGCCCGCCTACCAGATTTTCTTGAACGCTTCCCACTCCGCCAACATGGTGGCCGCGGTCTGACGGCGGTCGCGCGGCAGGGTTTTGGCTGCACGGTCCGGAATGAGCGCCTGCGTCACCAGCTTGTCGAGATCGGCGCGCAGTGTTTCGCCGCGGTCGCGAGCGAGTGCCGCGCGGATCCATCCCGCCGACGCAGCGGCCCACGAGCGCTCGAGATCTCCCGCCGCGCGCGCCGCCGCTGCGAGCCAGTACGAGGCCGGCGCCGACGAGGGATCCCGCCGCAGTTCCTGTTCCATCCTGGTGATAATCCGCGGGTAGACAGCGGCTCGATCCGCGGGGGCCAGGGATTGCGCCTGGCGGTCGAGGGCGGTCGCCCACCAGTCCAGAGCGCGATCGTGCGCGTCGGGCGCCAGCGTCATCGAGGCGTCGACGACGGGATCCAGCAGCTCGGCGGCAGGGCCGAACCGTTCTTCGAGGTAGAGCAGCTCGCCGAGCCCGACCTGCAGCTCGATCCGCTCCCGGCCGTCCAGGGCCCTGGGGTCGACGGCACGCAGGTCCATGCGCGCGTCCTCGAGCTCCCGGGCCAGGAACGCCTGGCGGTAGCGTTCGAGGCGGGCGCGCCCCATGACCAGCCGGGCCGACGAGGCGGCCGCCGGCGTTGTCGTCACCGCCTGCCTGGCGCTCTCCAACGCCCGATCGTAGTGTCCCTGATTGTAGAAGCGGCGGGCATCGGTCAGCAGATCCGGCTTTGCCGGCGCTGCAGCGGCACCTTGGGCAATCGCCAGAACCAGCAGGGCGGCGCCGGCAGCTGTCCCGAGCGAGCTGAACGAGCCCATCGGGGGATCGTAGCACTCTATATAATTGAATTCGATGGTGGAGCCGACCGTCGTGGCGCGGTCAGAGCACTCGATCTCTCGTCGCGACATCGATCCCGACGCCCTCAAGGTCCTGTACCGCCTGAACGAACACGGTTACACGGCGTATCTCGTGGGCGGGAGCGTCCGCGACCTCCTGCTCGGACGAAAACCCAAAGATTTCGACATCGGAACGTCGGCTCACCCGCCGCAGGTCAAAAAGCTCTTTCGTAACTGCTGGATCATCGGCCGACGCTTCCGCCTGGCGCAC
>JANPCT010000139.1:0-1524 GCA_031431095.1 Acidobacteriota bacterium
GTTCAGCAACTGCCGCGCGATGACGAGGCGCTGGATCTCGCTGGTGCCTTCGCCGATGGTGAGCAGCTTCACATCGCGGAAGTATTTCTCGGCGGGGTAATCCTTGACGAATCCGTAGCCGCCGTGGATCTGCACGCAGTCGTCGGCGACGCGGACCGCGGTCTCGCTCGCGTAGAGCTTCGCCATCGCGGATTCCATGGTCGTGCGGCGGCCGCAATCCTTGAGATACGCGGCGCGGTAGGTGAGCAGCCGCGCCGCCTCAATCTTCGTGGCGGCATCGGCCAGCTTCCACTGGATCGCCTGGAATGCGGCGATCGGCTGGCCGAACTGATGGCGCTCTTTCGCATAGGAGCGCGCCGCCTCGTAGGCGCCCTGCGCGAGTCCGACCGACAAGGCGGCGATGCCGATGCGCCCGGCGTCGAGCACCTGAAGCGTGTTGATGAACCCCAGCCCTTCGTCGCCGAGCATCTGCGTCGGCGGCAGGCGGCAGTCCGCGAAGATCACTTCACTGGTGTCGCTGGCGCGCATCCCCAGCTTGTTTTCCTTCTTGCCGGCGCGCATCCCCGGCGTCCCGTGCTCGAGGACGAACGCGGAGATGCCGCGATTCCCTTTTGAGCGGTCCGTCACCGCCATGACCACCATCACACCCCCGACGGCCCCGTGGGTAATGAACGCCTTGGCGCCATTCAGGACCCAGCCGTCACCGTCGCGAGTGGCGGTGGTGCGCATCGCCGCCGCATCGCTGCCGGCATTTGCCTCCGTCAGCCCCCACGCGCCAAGGACCTCGCCTTGCACGAGGCGCGGCAGGTAGCGGGACTTCTGCGCGTCCGAGCCGAACATGTTGATGTGCGCGGTGCACAGGCCGTTGTGCGCCGCGACTGACAGGGCGACGCCGGGATCGACCCGCGCCAGTTCCTCGATGCAGATGCAGTAGTCGACGGCCGACATCGCCGAGCCGCCGTATTCCTCGGCGAACTGGATGCCCATCAGGCCGAGAGCCGCCAGCTTCGGCAGCAGCTCCGGCGAGAAATGCTGCGCCTCGTCCCACGCCATCACGTGCGGACGCATCTCGGCTTCCGCGAATTCGCGCACGGTGCGCCGCAGGATCTCCTGTTCCGCGCTGGGGCGAAAATCCATCCTCTTGATTATAGCGGGCTGGTGAGTTACCGCAGGCCGTGGCGTGTCTGGTACCATGCGGCATGCGCAGACTCTGCCTTCTCACCTCGGCCTTCTGCCTGGTCACGCTTCTGATCCCGTCGCCGGCATCCGCTGACATGACCGGCTTCCTCGGACTGAATGCGACGCCGCAGCGCCGCGCCCTGAAGGGACTCGCCGTCGGCGCCGGGCTGCTCATCGCCGGGTTCGAAGTCGAGTATGCCGACACCAGTGAGGACCTCCTCCTGCGAGGGCCGCGGCTGCGCACCTTCATGTTCAACGGGCTGGTGCAGACCCCCATCCCAATTGCCCGGATGCAGTTCTACGGCACCGCCGGGGGAGGCGGTTATCGGGAAGGCTTTTCCGATC
>JANPCT010000140.1:0-2765 GCA_031431095.1 Acidobacteriota bacterium
CCCGCTGCGCGGCGATCAGGTGAGGGGCGGCGGCACGCATCAACCGGAACGGCGCGCGAAGGTTGATATCGAGCATCTCGTCCCACGCACTGTCGCTCGTCGTTTCGACCGTGCCTGACCCGATGATCCCGGCCGCGTTGACCAGGGTGGTGAGCCCGCCGAATGCGTCGAGCGCTTTCGCGACGACCGCGTCTGATGCCCCGGGTGCGGTGACGTCGGCCGCGAAGGCCACGCAGCGGCCACCCGCCTGCTTTACCGCCTGAGCTACCTCTTCGAGCGCGGGCGCCTGGCGGCTGACGGCCAGCACGGCCGCGCCGTCGCGGGCGAATCGCACCGCCGCCGCGCGGCCGATGCCGCTCGAGGCGCCCGTGATGACGACGATTTTCATGGCTGCGTTGTAGCACAAGTTGAACAGTGTCTCTGACCAGCGACAGGACGAAACCGCCTGCCGCAACAGATCAGGCCGGGATCTGCCGAAAAGCCGCTGGAACGGCCTTTGCGCTGCCGAGCGTGTACCACCCGGCCAGGCGCAGCCGGAAAATCGCTCGTGGGACCACGACGCGGCGCACCGAACAGACACATTTCAATGCTTGCCACCTCCGACCTGCCGGACGTTTACACCGCACGCGAGATTTCGCGGGCCGCCGGTGTGACTCCGCGTGACGTGCACGACCTGGCGGCCGCCGGACTCATCCAGCCAATCGGCACGCGCTTCTTTTCGCGAGCCGACGCGGTGCAGGCGGTTCGTTCGCTGGCCGGAGTCGCGGCCGCGGACCGCACGCTGTTTCGTCCGGTGACGGGCCTTCGCCGGGAGCCGGGCATGCCCATGGCCCTGGCGGGAACGCTGCATGCCGCGATCCTCGCGGCGCTCGTCATCACGACGCTTGGCATGACAAGACCGGCAACGGTCACCGCGGCCGACTCCAACCAGATGCGCCTGGTGTTTCTCGTGTCGCCGGGTCCTGGAGGGGGCGGCGGCGGGGGCGGCCATCGCGAGCCTGCCCCGCCGCCTCCGGCGAAACGCCAGGGCATCGAAAGGCTGCACAGCCCGGTTCCCGTGAAGCGGCCGCCGCCGCGGCTCGAGCCGCCGCCCCGCCCAGTCGAGCCGCCACCAGTCAAACCGGAGCCGGTGCCGCCGGTGATCGCGCCGGTCGTCACGGTGGCAGCCGACACACAGGATCGCGCCGGCGTGCCCTGGGTCGCCAAAACGCCGCCCGTCATGGAAGACAGCCGGGGGCCCGGCAGCGGAACCGGCACTGGCAGCGGACACGGCCCGGGGATCGGCGAGGGCGAGGGCGCGGGGATTGGACCCGGTTCGGGCGGCGGCACCGGCGGCGGACCGTACCGTCCCGGGAGCGGCATCACGGCGCCCGCCATCGTGAGAGAAGTGAAGCCGGACTATACGGAAGAAGGACGACGCCGCAACCTGGAGGGGGACGTGGTCCTCGAGATCGTGGTCCGCAGCGACGGCGCGGTCGGCAACGTCAAGCTGCTGCAGGGTCTCGGCGGCGGTCTCGATCAGCGCGCCATCGAGGCGGTCCGGCAATGGCGGTTCTCTCCCGCCAGACGCTACGGAACGCCCGTCGACGTCATCGTCGAAGTCGCGATGGAGTTCAAGCTGCGATAGCGCGAGGTGCAACATGGATACGACTCTCGTCACGGTGACACTTCTCTCGATGGGCATGGCGGCGGCGCTGAGCGTGATCGTCTGGCGCATGCTGCGCGTCGAGCGGCAGCGCAGTGATGCGCGGGTGAACGCGCTCGTGGCCCTGTCCGGCCGCGTAACGGACAACCCGCCGGTGAGTACTCCCCTGCCAAGAGGCGTGCAGGGCTCCGCGCGCGCGACGTCTTCCGTAGGCGCCCGGCTCGGGCTCGCCGAGCTTCCACTGCGGCCTGCTCCCGTGTCGACGGGCGCGATGTTCGTCGAACCTGCGTCCGCATCCCCGTGGGGGCATCGCGTTGCAGTGATGGCGGGACTCGCCCTGATCCTCGCCACCGCAATCCTGGTCACGCTGACAGTGACAGACCGCTCGTCGCAGCGGTCCGCGGCCCGTGATGCCACCGCCACTGCCCCGCAGCCTGGCGTGACCAGCGCCGGTCTCGAGCTGCTGTCTCTGCGGGACAGCCGCGAGCCCGGATCGCTTACGATCACCGGGCTGGTGCAGAATCCGCTTGGCGGCGGCTGGCTGACGCGCGTCACCGTCACCGCCTACGCATTCGACGACAAGGGCGCGTTCCTCGCCAGCGGGCGAGCGTCGATTGACGTCGCGTCGCTCGCGCCGGGCGATCAGTCGCCGTTCGTCGTTTCGATCCCCGCCACCGAGACCGTGGCGCGTTACCGCATCGGCTTCCGCGGTGAAGACGGCCGGGTCATCGCGCACATCGACAAGCGGCAGCAGGCGCCCGTCGCCGCCAACTGGTAGTAAAAAATGATGCAGCGCGTGTTCTCCTCACTCTTCGTGCTGCTGGTGGCGTCCGTCGCGCTGCCATCGGCGCAGACGCAGGGCACGCCGCCGCCCGCACAGACGCCGGGGGATCCGCAATCGTTCAAGTTCCGCACCGGCGTCGAGCTCATAAACGTCCACGCCACCGTGACCGACCAGTCCGGACGCTTCGTGCCGGGCCTGACCAAGGAAGACTTCCGGGTCTTCGACGAGGAGCAGCCGCAGGCGGTCACGCACTTCAACGCCGAGCGCGTGCCGGTGAGCCTCGGCATCGTCGTCGACACGAGCGGCAGCATGGACGGCGACAAGATGATCGCCGCC
>JANPCT010000141.1:0-3766 GCA_031431095.1 Acidobacteriota bacterium
CGTGGTCGATCAACGTGCTCGTGCGCGAGCTGAGTGTGCTCTACAACTCGTATGCGGAGGTCTCCGCGTCGGCCTATGCCGACGGCGCGCCGTCGCCGCTGCCGGAGCTCGCGATCCAGTACGGCGACTTCGCCGCCTGGCAGCGGGGCTGGCTGCAGGGTGACAGCCTGGGCGCGCAGCTCGGCTACTGGCGCGAGCGGCTCCAGGGAGCGCCGCTCGTCCTGGACCTGCCCACGGATCGCCTTCGTCCGCCCGTTCAGGCGGGCCGCGGCAGCCGCCACTCCGCGGTAGTGCCACTGGAACTGTCCGACGCGGTCCGCGCGCTCGGCCGCCGCGAAGGCGTGACGCCCTACATGACGCTGTTGAGCGCGTTCCAGGTGCTGCTGCAGCGTTACAGCGGGCAGGACGACTTCATCATCGGATCGCCCATCGCGGGCCGGACCAGGCTCGAGCTCGAGCCGATCATCGGGTTCTTCGCCAACTCGCTGGTGATGCGGACGGATCTCTCGGGCGACCCGCCGGTGAACACACTGCTGGCGCGGGTGCGCGAGAGCGCCCTCGCGGCGTACCTGCACCAGGACGTGCCGTTCGAGAAGCTGGTGGAGGAGCTGCGGCCGCCGCGCGATCTGAGCCGCAATCCGGTCGTGCAGGTGATGTTCGCCTTGCAGAACGCGCCCACGCCGCCCCTCGCACTGAAGGGGATCACGTGGCTGCCCCAGCAGCTCGCGACCGAGTGGTCGCCGTTCGATCTGACGCTCTTCGTGCACGAGTCCGAGCACGGCTTCGTCACGACGTTCCAGTACAACACCGATCTGTTCGAACCCGCGACGATGGCCGCGCTGCAGCGCCACTTCCAGCGGCTGCTGGCCGCGATGGTGGCGCAGCCGCTGCAGCGCGTGTCGGAGCTGCCGATGATGGCGGCGGCGGAACGGCAGCAGGTGGTCGTCGAGTGGAACGCCACGACCGTCGCGCATCCCGCCGGCGTGTGCATCCACCAGCTCTTCGAGGCGCAGGTCGACCGCACCCCCGCGGCCCTCGCCGTGGCCGGTGCCGGCGCCTTTCTCAGCTACGCGGAGCTCGATCGCGACGCCAACCGCATCGCGCATTACCTGCGCGACGCCGGGGTCGGGCCGGAGCGGCGCGTCGGCATCTGCCTCGAGCGAGCGCCGCAGCTGCTCGCGGCCATCCTCGGCGTGCTCAAGGCCGGCGGCGCCTACATTCCGATCGATCCTGGGTATCCCGCCGACCGCATCCAGTTCATGCTGGACGATGCGGGCGCGGAGATTGTGCTGACGCAGCGGAGCCTGCTGCCGCTGGTTCAGCGTGCGCGCGCGCGCGCGGTGTGCCTCGATCGGGATCGATCGCTCTTCGAGACCGGGCCGGACTCGCGGCCGCCGTGTGCGACCACGCCGGCGCATCTGGCGTATGCCATCTACACCTCGGGATCGACGGGGCGGCCGAAGGGGGTCCAAATCGATCACGCCGGTCTCGTCAACCTCGCCGCCTGGCACAACCGCGTGCATGCCGTCACCCCGGCCGATCGGGCGACCCAGCTCGCGGGCCTGGGCTTCGACGCCACGGTCTGGGAGGTCTGGCCGTACCTGATCGCCGGCGCGAGCCTGCACATGCCGGCGGAAGACGTCCGCATGTCGGCGGCGCAGATGGTCGCGTGGCTGGCCAACGAGCGGATCACGATTACGTTCCTGCCGACGCCACTCTACGAAGCGACGCTGGCCGTCGAGTGGCCGGCACACGCCGTGCGCCGCGTGCTGACCGGCGGGGATCGCCTGCATCGCGGGCCCGGCGCCGCCGCGGGCTACGAGCTGTTCAATCACTACGGACCCACGGAAAACAGCGTGGTCACGACTTGGGGCCCGGCACAGGACGCGGAGGGGCCGCCGCCGATTGGCCGGCCGGTCGACAACGCGCAGGTCTACATCCTCGATCGGCAGCTGCGTCCCGTGCCGCCGGGGGTGGCGGGTGAGCTCCACATCGGCGGGGCCGGCCTGAGCCGCGGCTACATCGGCCAACCCGAACTGACGGCGGAGCGGTTCATTCCGAATCCATTCTCGTCGGCGCGAGGTGCGCGCCTCTACAGATCCGGGGATCGGGCGCGCTTCCGCGCGGATGGCAGCATCGATTTCCTCGGGCGCGTCGATGCCCAGGTCAAGCTGCGCGGCTTCCGGCTCGAGCCCGGCGAAATCGAGACCGTGCTGGCGCAGCACCCGACGGTCGGCGAATGCGTCGTCGTGCTCCGCCGCGACCATGGCCTCGACGACCGGCTCGTCGCCTATGTGACGCCGTCCGGATCCGGTACCCCGGCGATCGCCGAGATCCGGAAGTTCCTGCAGCAGCAGCTCCCCGAGTACATGGTGCCGGCGGTCTTCACCCGGCTCGACGCGCTGCCGCTCACGCCTAATGGGAAAGTCGATCGCTCCGCGCTCCCGGCTCCCGATCCGGAGCGCGGCGACGCTGCGCTGACGTACGCGGCGCCACGCAATCCCGTCGAGGAAATCATCGCCGGGACCTGGGCGGAGGTGCTCGGCCTGCCGCAGGTCGGGATTCACGACAACTTCTTCGAGATCGGCGGCCACTCGCTGCTGGCCACACAGGTCGCGTCGCGGCTGCGGGCGCGGCTCGACGTCGCGTTCCCGCTGCGCCTCGTCTTCGAATCTCCGACCGTTGCCGGATTGGCCGCGGCGATCCGCGACGTCCGGGCCGCCGGTGACCCGGGCGCGCTGCCGGCGATCGGGCCGGCGCCCGCGGACGGCCCGCTGCCGCTCTCGTTCGCGCAGCAGCGGCTCTGGTTCCTCGATCAGATGGAGTCGGGCACGGCCTACAACATCCAGATCGCGCTGCGCCTCGCCGGCGACTTGAACATGCCGGCGCTCGAGCGGAGCGTCAATGCCATCGTGCAGCGTCACGAAGCGCTGCGCACGTCGTTTCCGATGCAGAACGGCCGGCCGGAGCAGGTCATCGCGCCGGCGCGGCACGTCCCGCTCTCGCTGGTGGACCTCACCGTGCTCGACGCCGACGGCCGCGAGCGCGAGGCGCGCCGCCTCGCCACCGCCGAAGGGCAGCGCACCTTCGATCTCGTCAACGGGCCCGTCATCCGGACGGCGCTGCTGCGGCTCACGCCCCAACAGCACGTGCTGCTGCTCAGCATCCACCACATCGTGGCCGACGGCTGGTCGATGACGGTGTTCACGCGCGAGCTGGCGGCGTATTACCACGAGTACTGCGGCGGCCCCGAGGCGGCGCTGCCGCCGCTGCCGATCCGCTACGCCGACTTCGCGCGCTGGCAGCGCGACTGGCTGTCGGGCCCGCAGCTCGAATCGCAGCTGGCCTACTGGAAGGGCAGGATCGGCACGGACATCCCGCGCCTCGAGCTGCCCACCGATCGGCCCCGCCCGGCGGTGCAGACCTTCAAGGGCGCGGCGCACTCCGTGACGTTCTCGGCGGAGCTGTCAGACGCGGTCAATCGGATCAGCCGCCGCGAGAACGCGACGGTGTTCATGACGATGATGGCGGCGCTGAAGGCGCTGCTGTCGCGCTACACCGGCCAGCAGGACATCGTCGTCGGCTCGCCGATCGCGAACCGGAACCATGCCGCTACCGAGGACCTGATCGGGTTCTTCGTCAACACCCTGGTGATGCGGACGGACGTCTCCGGCGATCCGACGTTCGTCGAGCTGCTGGCGCGCGTGAAGACGAGCGCGCTCGGCGCCTACGATCATCAGGACCTGCCATTCGAGAAGCTCGTCGA
>JANPCT010000142.1:0-4190 GCA_031431095.1 Acidobacteriota bacterium
TGGCGAGGCGCGCCTCGGCGGCAATCCATTCCGCCTCGAAGCGGCTGATCTGGCGATCGAGCGTCGCCATCTCGTGGGGAAGGTCGGAGATCGCGGGGCGAAGCTTGGTGTAGACGTGGAGGATGCCACGCAACATCCGCACGTCGCTTGCCGACAGGCTGTCGGTGCGGATGCGGTAGTACCCGAGCGGCCGGTCGTTGCGATAGAACGTGAAGCCGGCGACGGCGGCGCGCAGCCAGAAGTCGTAATCCTCGTTGCTGCGCATCTCCTCGTCGAACCCGCCAATCGCCGTGTAGACACGCCGGCGAACGACGGACATGATGAAGACGGCCCATTCGTCGCCGATGATCGACGCGAGATCGGGCGCCGGTCGCGTGTCCGGATAGGGACGCGCGAGTTGGCTGTCCTTCGCTCCGCCGAGACACCACCCGTTGCCGGTGACGATATCGACTTCGGGATGCGCGTCCATGATCGCCATCTGCTCGGCGAGGAACGACGGCTCCCACAAATCGTCGCTGTCGAGCAGCGCGAAGAACGATCCGCGGGAGGCGCGGATTGCGGAGTTGCGCGCCCCGGCCAGGCCGCGGTTGGCATGCTGAACGAGATGGATGCGATCGTCTTCCCGCGCGAGCGCTCTCGCTACGTCGGCGGTTCCGTCCTTCGACCCGTCGTCCACGACAATCAATTCGAAGTCGGTATAGGTCTGCGCGAGCGCGGAGCGGATCGCGGCGCCGATATAGGGCTCGACGTTATACGCCGGCATGAGGATGCTTACGGTCGGCACGTCGCCTCCTCTGCCGCCGTGGCCAGTGCCGGTTCGAGATCCACCGCCTCGTACAGATTCCGCACGGCGCGCGCCGTCGCGCCGCCAGGCCGATAGAAGATGTCGGTGGCGACAGCGCGGCGCGTGCCGCCCAGTGCGTCCGGCGACGCCAGCGCTTGCCAGACCGCTCGAACCGCCTCGTCGACGGAGGTCACCGAGCTGGACACGGACGCGAGCAGCTCTACGTAATCCGGATGAATGTTGGCGTCACGGATCAACGAAGGACGGTCGATGCGGACGATCGGTCGGTCGCGGAGCAGGAACTCGAATCCGGCGGAGCTGTGGTCCGTGATCATCACATCCGCGGCGACGAGGTACGGGCTGATGTCGTGACCGGGCGCGATGACTCCGCGGCCGGCGCGCGCCGCGGACAACGGGCGCGACCGCAGCAATGACTCGAGGCGCGCCACCCAATCGATCCCGCCGGAGTACTGCGGCCGCAGGTCGCGCGAGCGATCGTGCAGCTTGACGATGACGTTCGCCCCCGTGGCCAGCAGCCGCGCGATCAGCTCCTCACCCACGGCATTGAGTGACGATGCGGGGGACCAGGTTGGCGCGTACAGCAGCGTCGGGAGCGCGCTGTCCAGCCCGAGCGACTCGTGGACGTCGGTCCGGTTCCAGGTCCCGTTCACCAGCGCATCGGCTTTCGGGTAGCCGACGAGGCGGATCGCCGCGCTGCCGGCGTCGATTGCGCCCGCCGTGACGAAATTGCGCAGCCGCCGCTCGTTGACGAAAAAAATCCGGTCCCATGCCCGCATCGACGTGGTTGGCGCATCGAAGCCGTACTTGCCGCCGACACCGTGGAACATCTGGATTCGCCGCGTCCCGCGCGGCAGCGGCTGCCACATGAAATCGGAGGCGACGTACGCGTCGAAGCGCATCCGTCTCGCCGCGGACGGGGTGATCAGGGTGACGCCCGGAGCTTCACGATAGATCTCGCGCAGTCGTTCCGGTTCCTCGCTCGCGGTGAAGCAGAACGACAGCCGGGGATCCGCCGTCATGGCGCGATGCAACGGCGCGAACATCGTGTAGTTCACCGGCGTGCGTGCATCGACCAGGACCCGGCGGCGGCCGGAGCGCTGACCGAGCGCCCGATCGATCCGGCGGATGGCGTTCAGCGGGGCAGTGACGAGGGAGGTGGTCACGCGCCTGCCTTCCGCGCCGCTCCCTCGAGTACCGAAGGGGTGAACGCCGTCGTCCCGAGGCGCCCGCGCATTCGTCCCGCCGACGCCAGCGCCGCGGCGGCAAGGCCGCGGGCCCTGAGGATTTCGCGCGGCGCGGCGGCGAGCGCGAGCAGGTAATAGAAGGTCCAGTTGTAGGCGACTGACGCGAAGAACGCGCACACGAACCAGCCGGCCAGTGACGCCGCCATCGCGGCCGAATGAGCGTCGAGGAACTCCGCGTCTGCGATCCCCGGACCGTCGAGCGTGTCGGTCGCGCCGCCAGCGGTCGCGGCGCCGGCCGAAATGCGCGATCGCTTCGGACGATTGCGCCGCAGAAGGCGCCGCGACTGGAACACTGCGTGGAACGCGCGGAACACCAGGAATAGGAACATGGCGATCCCGAAGATTCCGAGCTCCGCGCCGACCTGCAGCCACACATTATGCGCCTCGTGCCACGCTTCCGTGCGCCCTTGCGGGTTCCAGTCCTTGAACTGCCCCGCGCCGACGCCGGTGAGCGGGCGTTCGACAAAGGCGGCGAACGATTCCACCATCAGCGTGCGCCGCGCCTGCGACGACTCCACGTCGTCCTTGCTGTCATCGGTGATGCTGGCGATCCGTTGCCAGTAACTGCTCGGCGCGAGCGGCAGGGCGCAGATTACGAACAGCGCGCCGGCGAACACGAACCCGGGCCGCTTGCGGGCGGCGAATATCGCGAGGACGACGAGCATCATGGCGAAGCCGAGGAAACCGCCGCGCGATCCGGTGGCGACAATCGCCCCCATCATCATGACGCCGCACCCGGCGGCGACGAGTCGCTTCGGCAGCGTCTTCGCCTGCATCGCGAGAACGGCGGCGAGGGGCAGGAACGACACCATGTTCAGAGCCATGTCGTTCGGGTTCTGCATGATGCCGCCGACGGAACCCATGACGCGAGTGCCGCCTTGGATCACGTTGACGCCGCGGGCATAGTCGAAGACGGCACGAAATCCGAGATAGCCGAGCGCGATCACCAGGATCCAGGTGAGGCGCTCGAGCCGTCTCGGCGAGCCGAGGACATTGACCGCGAGCAGATACACGAGGATCACCTTGGAGTAGAGCTCGAAGAAGACGTTGACCGCGCCGCCGAACCAGATGGAGAACGGGGCGGTGAGCAGCATCAGGCCGCCAAATGCCAGCACGCCGGCCAGTTCGGGCGTCATCCGGGTCAGGGTCTGGCGTCGCGCCAGTCGTCCCATGAACAAGGAGATCAGCCCCAGCAGCGCGGACACCTCCGCGAGGTGCAGGGCGCCGAGTGGCGGAAAAACGTCCTGCGGCCGTAGGAACAGCACCGCGGTGAACACGAGCGTCCAGGTGAACGCCCAGTCCCTGGTCTCGGCCAACGCTGGCGGGGGCACAGTCACTACGTTGACGCCCGCGAGTGGCGCAACAGCCGTCCCAACCCCGATCGAGTCGGGAGACACAGTTCCGACGTCGCGGCGGGCGCCGAGGCTGAATGCCAGCCGCTCGCTCACCGCCACACCTCTCGGCCGCGGCGCAGCGCGGCGATCCCTGCCACGGCGGCGACGTTCATCATCACGAATGTGAACGCGATGCGGGCGAACCGCTCCTTGGCTTCGAACACCGCTCCGGCCAGCGCGAATCCGTAGAAAACCGCCTGCGCGGCCAGGGGGACGATGTACCACACATTGTGCAGCGCCAGCACCAGGCTGGCGACGAACAGCCCGATGAGCGCCCACGGCACGACCAGACGCCCGACCTTGTGCGACATGTACTGCAGCCACACGGGATTGACAAACGGCAGCAGCAGGCGCGGCTCCTGCGCAAGAATCTGGTAATTGCCGGCAAGGGTGCGCGTCTTGCGCCGCGACTCCGCCGCCGCATCAGCGGAGGCATGGTCGTAGGCAATCGCCCGTTCCTCGAAGACGATACGGCGTCCGGCCAGCACCATCCGCATCGGCTCGAGCACGTCGTCGAGGAGCGTGCCGGCCGGCAGCGGCGTCCAGCAACTGCGGCGCAACGCGTAAATGGCGCCGGTCGCCCCGAGTGTGGACCACACGCGGCTCTCGTTGCGGCGCAGCCACTTCTCGTATTTCCAGTACAGCCCGATGCCTTCGCCGACAGACGTGCCCGGATCGTGCTGCTCGCTGTCGAGGACCAGCTCGCCGGTGGCGCCGCCCACCGACGGATCCGAGAAATTCCTCACC
>JANPCT010000143.1:0-1666 GCA_031431095.1 Acidobacteriota bacterium
AGGACGACAGCGAGCGAGCGCTCGACATGGTTTCTTCGACATAACTCCACAATTTACGCAAGTCGAGTGAGTCAACGCCCGGTGTGCGGCTCTTTAAGCCGGGAGAGGACCTTGTCGAGATCCTTCCGACTCAGCGCCCTCGCGCCGGGGAAATCGGACGGTATGAGACTGACCGCGGCGGCCGAATGGCGGTCGTCGATCAAAAGACGCAATTGATCGAGGTAATTCTGCGCCAGCCGCTCCACGGTCTCGTGAGTATGAACACCGGCGCTGTAGATCCAGTCGAACCGGAGCGCGCCGTTGCTCACCATGCCGATGACGTTCAGCAGATAAGTGCGCGGAAACCCGGAACTCTGTGAGGGACCGCTCGACGCTGGGGCAGCGCGAAAAAGCGAAGCAGTGGACGACGACGCATCAGTTCGGCCGAGGTAATTGAACCTGACTTGCGCTTGCGGCAGCGATCGCAGCTTGTCGGCAACTGTCTGGCTGCCGCTCGCATACCGCAGGAGCCCGTAGCCAATGCCATGGTCCGGAATCGCCCGCAACCGCTCCTTGACAGACCGCAGGGTCTCGGCCGGCGTCGTCGCGTCCCCACCATCAAGCCATACCGGAAAGATCGTCGTGAACCAGCCGACCGTGCGTGAAAGGTCCACCCCGTCGAATTCTTCGCGGCCGTGTCCTTCCAAATCCAGTAGCAAAGACGACGAACCAGTCCAGGCCGCGAAGGTGCGAACCAGCGCGGTCAGCAGGACCTCGTTGATCTGCGTGCGATAGGCGACCGGCACGTCCCGCAGCAGCGCGCCGGTCTCGTCCGCGCTCAGTGCCACGGAGATCGTCCGCGCCGACGCCGCCGTGTTGTCGCCGGCCGCTTCAACGGGGAGGCCAGGCGCGCGCTTCGGAGTAGACAGCCACTGCGGCAACTCGCCGAAGCGAACCTCCGACCGGGCGTGTTCCGTGATCTTCTTCGCCCATGTCCTGAACGATGTCGTCTTGGGCGGCAGCAGCGGCGCCCCGCCAGACCTCAGTTGACCAAGCAGCGCCGCCAAATCGTCGAGCAGAATGCCCCAGGACACGACGTCCACCGAAAGATGGTGGATGACGATCAGGAGATAGTCGTTCAGGCCGGCGCCGCGATTGAACAGCGCCATTCGGACGATCGGCCCCGTCTCTACGTTCAGGCTCGCATGAAGTCTCGCCGCATGGCGGCCGAGCGCCTCGGCCTGCGCGGCTTCACTCAGTGTGGAGAGATCGACCAACTCGAAGGGAGTCGCCGCATCAGGCAACGCGATGTGCTGCCGCCAGACGCCGTTGGTCCGCACAGCGCGCAACCGCAGCACGTCGTGATGACGCAGCAGGTGGTGCAGCGCCTGTTCGATGACCGCGGGCGCGGTAGAACCTTGGAGCTCGAGCATCACCGCCTGGTTGTAGTGATGCGGCTCCGGCGGCTCGAGCTCAAAGAAGCGCGCCTGCACCGGTGTCAAAGGGACGTCTCCGGTGACGACATCCTGCGCCGCAGCGGCGACGGCACTGGTGCCCGCGACGGCCGCGAGCTCAGCGATCGTCTGAAGCTGGAACACCTGCCGCGGCGACAGCCGCAGGCCGGCCTGACTGGCACGGGCCACGATCTGGATGCTCAGAATCGAATCGCCGCCCAACTCGAAGAAGT
>JANPCT010000144.1:0-2969 GCA_031431095.1 Acidobacteriota bacterium
TCCGAATTCACGAGCGCCAGATTGGCCGACTCGAACTGGCGGGTCGCGACCTGGGAGGCGCTGCCGTTGTCGACGTTGCCGGTCGCCTTGGCGCGAACGTAGGAGATCTGCGCCTGCCATCGGTTGGTGTAGCGCTTGTTCAGCACCGCCATGAAGGCGCGGTACTTGCGGAAGGGATCGGCCGTGCCGACCACGGCGCCGGTCGGGCTGAGGTACTGGAAGCCCTCTACGTTCTGAATGACGAAGTCGGAGCTCGTCGAAGCCCGGTTCACCCAGCGATAGAGGTTGATCGTGCTGGAGGTATCGGTGTTCGCCGTGGTCCGCTCCCACCGCGCCGACGGGTTGACGGAGTTGACGAAGTTCTTGTTGTCGCGCCAGACCCCGGTCAGCGACAGCCGCATGTCCCCCTTGAGGGCGCGTTCGAACCCGATCGTGGATTCGTCGACGCGAGGATGCTTGATGTCTTTGGCGATCTTGTAGGGCACGGAGAGCAGGGTGCGGGAGATTTCAGCCCCGACCGAGCCATTGTGGTTGACCTCGTAGGTGACGTAGTCCTCCAGGCCTGGCAACGCGCGCGTGAAGAGCTGCGTCTGGGCGCCCTCGTAGTACAAGCCGTAGGAGCCCTTGATGACGGTGCGGCTGTCGCCCGAGAGGTCGAACGCGGCGCCCAGACGCGGTGCCCAGTTGTTGCTGTCGTAGACCTTGCCGGCGGTCTTGCCCTTGCCCTGGTACATGTCGCCGCGAACGCCGAGGTTCAGCGTGAGCCGGTTGCTGGCGTGCCACGCATCCTGCACGAACAGCGACTGCCGCACGTTCTTGCCGGAGAGATCGTAGCCGTAGCTGTAGGCGTAGTAGGGGGCGCCGCCGTAGTCGTAGAACGTGAAGCCGTTGTTGTAGCCGTAGCGGTCGCGCGTGGTGCTGCGCTCGAACTCGGCGCCGAACTTCAGCTCATGCCGGCCGAACTTGTCGGCGTAGTGGGTGATGCTGCCGTTCACCTGGTCGCGCTTGCGATCGCCGTAGTAGAACCAGCCCTGCGAACCGGTCACGAGGCCGGCCTCGTCGAAGTGCGCCGAGGCGCTGTTCTTCGGGTTGAGATCGTAGAAGCCCCACCAGCCGGTGTACTTCACTTCGGCGAAGGTGTTCGAGCTGAAGAGATGCCGGTACTGCGTCAGCCACACGTACTCAGGCGCGTCTTCCTGGTTGGTCAGATCGTCGTTGGCAATCAGCGCCGATACGCCCGCGCGGCCGGTGATGTTGTAGGAGTCGTACTGGACGTGGCCGGTGAAGTTGTTGGTCGGATTCGGCTGCCACGTGAGCTTGAAGTTCAGCCGCGGGCTGACCTCGTGCCGCCTGGTGACGCCGCCGGTGGGGTCCGTCTCCAGGAGGAAGCGCTGCGCGCTCGTGAAGAAGAAGAGCTTGTTCTGCCGGATTGGGCCGCCTAGCTGGGTCGTGAAGTCGGCGTACTTGGTGGTGACGGCGGGGTCCGCGAGGCTCGGATTCTTCGACTTGACGTCCTTCGGCACGTTGTTGTAGCCGAGGCTCTTGTTCGATCCGAAAAAGTCGAACAGGCCGCTGAAGCGATTGCCGCCCGACTTGGTGATGGTGTTCACCACCGCGCCGGTGAAGCCGCCGTATTCGGCGGGGGCGCCAAGGCCCTGGAACTGGTATTCCTCGACGACATTGTAGTTGTAGAACGTCCACGCCGTGCCGCCGCTCGGGTCGCGCGTGTCGACGCCGTCGATGAGCAGCGCGTTGCCGGAACCGGCGCCGCCGCCGTACGCCGAGCTGCTGTTGATGCCGGGGGCGTAGTTGATCACGTTGATCGCGGTGCGCGTGATCGGAGCGCTGAACAGCAGCGACTGCGAGATGGTCGTCTCGGTCGCGCTGCTCTTGACGTCGACCACGGGCGACTCACCGGTGACGGTGACGTTTTCGGACACGCCGCCGACCTTCATGAGGAGGTCGATCGTCAGTTCGCGCCCGGGCGAAATCGCAATCGTTGTTCGGGTGTCTTTCGAAAACCCGGACAGATCGGCGACGACCTGGTAGGTGCCGACTTCAAGGGCTGGGAAGCGATACGCGCCGTCGCCGTCGGTGACCTGGGTCTTCACCCCCTGCTTGCCGGTCAGCGTGACGGTCACGCCCGGCAGAACTGCGCCCTGCTCGTCCTTGACGACGCCCGCGATCGAGCCGGTCAGGGACTGCGCCAGGGCCGGTGCCGCGAGGCACGCTGCAATCAGCAGCGCCGCGGCCGTCCTGAACACTTTCTGCATGTGTAACATACCTTCCTCGCTGGCTATCGGATGGGGGACTTGACCGGTTTGCGGTCGTGCTGAATCGACCAGAACGTCACGCCCACGCCTGCGCCGAGCAGCGCCAGCGTGACTTTACCCCGCGTGGTCCTGAGGAACGATTCCTGCGCACCGCCGGAGGCCGGCTGCGCGGCGTTGCGCCGCGAGACCGCTGCCGAGGGCGCGGGACCTGACACCTTGGTGGCGAGGACCTGACGGCTCGCGGGAGACAAGCGGGTAAGCGTCCCGCCTGTTTTGGGCGCGCCGCTCTCGCTCGCCGCACACGGCACCGCCGCGGCGCCGAGCGCCAGGGTGACGAACAAGGCAAGAGCCGCGGTACAGCTGATCGACCGTCTCACATAGACCTCCTCTAGTAGTCGCGAGTAGCCGCGCGGCGCAACAGCAATTGCAATGCCGCCGGTCCGGGACGCGACCGGATGCCGTAAGTTGTAGTGGTAAACTCGCTTGCCGTCAAGAAGAGTCACCCAGATAGGGGTACGGACGGCAATCTCCAGTGCGGCGGATCCAATATTCTGAACCGTGAGGATTAGCAAGCGGCTCGTCGTCGCGGCCTTCGTCGTTCTGCTCGCCCTCGCCGGCGCTTACGCAGTACGCCCGCGCTCCGTCGTCACAGCCGGTGTCGATCTGGGCACGCTGCCGCGCGGGGTCGATCGCGCG
>JANPCT010000145.1:0-2615 GCA_031431095.1 Acidobacteriota bacterium
GCGGCCTCCCCCGCGCCGTCGACCGCGCGGAAGCGAGCGGCTGCCGGGCGCTGCAGATCTTCACCAAGTCGGCCGGACAATGGCGCGCGCGCGAGCTGCCGCCCGAGGAGATCGCGCTCTTCCGCCGCCGGGTGCGGCAGACGAAGATCTGGCCGGTCGTCGCCCACAACAGCTATTTGATCAACCTCGCCGCGGCCGATCCGGCCCTGCGCCAGAAATCGATCGAGGCGCTCGGCGACGAGCTCGATCGCGCCGAGGCGCTCGGCCTGGCCGGCCTGGTGATGCACCCTGGCTCCTACACGTCGGGCAGCGAGGAGGGTGGCCTGAAACTGATTGCCGATGGGCTCGCCACCGTCCTGGGATCCCGTCGAGCGGGCAAGACCCGCATCCTGCTGGAGCACACGGCGGGACAAGGCACAAATCTCGGGCACCGCTTCGAACACCTGGCGACGATCATCGATCTGCTCGGGGGCTCGGCCCGTGTCGGCGTCTGCCTCGACACCTGCCATCTGCTTGCCGCGGGCTATGACATCTGTTCTCCTGAAGGCTATGCGGAAACGTTCAAACAGTTCGGCCGGGTCGTGGGGTTCTCGCGGTTGAAGGCCTTCCACCTGAACGACTCGAAGAAGCCGCGCGCCAGCCGTGTCGATCGCCACGAGCACATCGGACAAGGCTGCATCGGACTCGCGCCGTTCCAGCGGCTGCTGCTCGATCCACGGTTTGCGAAGCTGCCGATGCTGCTCGAGACGCCCAAGGAAGACACGCCGGCGAGCCGCAGGCTGAGCGATGTCGATCCGCTGGATCGCATGAACCTGGACGTGCTGCGCCGCCTGCTTCAGTCGCCGAACACCTCCGCCGCGAAGCGATAGACTTTCGCCCCGCGGCGCCAGCAGTCCCCCGGCCGGCCGGCCTTGGCGCAGGCCTGCGCCAGGAACTGCTCGCGGTCCCACCCCCACTCCGTTGCGACCTGCGGCAGCAATACCCCCCGGCGGTGGTCGTGCTCGACGACGAGGCCGTGCCGTCCGATGACGATGGCGGCGGGATCGCCGGGGTCGATCGGTTCGAGCGGTCCGAGAACCGACACCTCGACTTCGAGGCCGTCGAGTTCCGCCGGACGAAGCGGCTGGAAGCGCGGATCGTCGAGCGCCGCGCTGACCGCCGCGGTGGCGATTTCCTCGGCCAGCGGACGGCGGCATTCGAGGGTGCCGATGCAGCCGCGAAGCCGTCCGCCATGTTTGAGCGTCACGAACGCGCCGGTGGCGCCGGGCAGTTCCTCGTGGCTGACAGGAACCGCCGCGCCGCGTCCGCCGGTGACAGCTGAGGTCACGGCGGTCCGCGCAATCTCGACAAGACTTCGCTGCTGCTGCTCAGTGAACATCCGGGAATTTTCCCAACGCCCCCGCCAGGTAGCCGACGACGGCGCTGTTGTCACCAGAGGTCTGACCGGAGTGCATGTACTTCAGCACCCGTCCGTCCGTCGCGCCGAGCGCTTGCGCCGCAAACATCACCGCGATAGCCGGACCGGCGCCGCAGGCGACGAATCGACCGCGTTCGCCTTCGGAGTACTTCTCGAACAGCCGGAGGAATCCTTCCGGGTCGTACGCGGAGACACACTGCGACACGCGACGATCGAGAGCTTCCGCGGTCGCGGCATCGAAGTAATGCGACAGGTCGGTGCTGGCCACCAGCAGTATGCGCTCGGGACGGCGCGCGACAACGCCGGCGAGCGCGTCGGCGAAGGCGCGGATGGTGTCGCGCGTCTGATGGCCCATCAGCGCCGGCACGATCGCCGCGTGCGGCAGCAGGCGCCGGATGAACGGCAATTGCATCTCGATCGAATGCTCGCGCCTGTGCGCCGACGGCACCGACCGTACGAGTGGCGAGGCGGCGAGCAGATCGGCCGCAATCGATTCGTGGATGGCCGCGGGTCCAAGCGGCGTCTCGAACGCGCCCGACGGATACACGGCGACCCCGTCGAACGCGACAAAATGCGAGGGGCCGGAAATGATCACGGCATCGAATGGCCCGGCGTCCGCCGCGGCTCGGTACGCATAAGCGCCGACCGGCCCTGAAAACATCAGTCCCGCATGGGGGGCGATTACGGCGTGCAGTCGGCCGCCGAGGCGGATGTCGTCGGCCCCCGCGACGTCAACATAGCCGTCCACGTCAAGGGTCAGCGCTCCGGGCAACGCCGGATACCATGTCCCGGCGACGGCGGCCGGGCGAGTAGAATTGACGCGCATGGCAGACACCCTCACCCGCGCCGACGTGCAACGCATCGCCACGCTCGCGCGCCTCGCGCTTACGCCCGACGAAGTTACCCTCTTTGCGGAGCAGCTCACCGCGATCCTCGGCTACGCCGACCAGGTCCAGCTCGTGGACACGTCGAGGGTCGCGCCCGCGGCCGCTGACCAGGTGCGTGCCGATGCCGGACGAGACGACAGTCCGGGTCCGTCGCTCGACCGCACCCTCGTCCTGAGCCAGGCGCCCGCCGCTGACGGCAACGCCGGACTCTTCAAAGTACCACGGGTGCTCGGCTCGTGAGCCTTCCCGAGAGCGCCTGCGAAATCCGCGCCGCCGTCGCCGCGCGCCAGGTTTCTGCCGTCGAGGTTTGC
>JANPCT010000146.1:0-7265 GCA_031431095.1 Acidobacteriota bacterium
GAGCGGCGCGGCCTCGCCGATGGCCACGACACTGGCGCCGCGCGTGTTCAGCGCGTCGCGCAGGTCGCCGAAGTTTCCCCCTTTGAACTTGCCGCCGAGCAGAACGACGAGCCCCGGCGTGAAGCTTTGAATCGCGCGCAGGGCGGCATCGACGTTGGTGGCCTTGGAGTCGTTGACGAAGCGCACACCGGCAAACTCGGTCACAGGTTCGAGAGCGTGCTCGAGGCCCGTGAACCCCTCAACCGCGCGAGTGATGGCGGCCGCGTCGACGCCGGCGAGCGACGCCACAGCGGCTGCGGCCGCGACATCGGCGAGCAGGTGTCGGCCGAGCAGCTTGACCGCGGAAATCGGGACGAGGATCTGGTCGCCGCCGGCGGATCGCCGTACGATCGCATCGCCGGCCACGACCACCCCCTCGGCCACGTCGGCGTCGACCGCGAAGAGCAGGCGCTGCGAGCGGGCGTCCTGCGCGAGCACCTGCGACGCCTCATCGTCGGCGTTCAGCACCGCCCAGTCGCCGGCGGACTGGTTGGCGAAGATTCGCGCCTTCGCCGCCGCGTATTCAGCAATGTCGGCGTGGCGATCGAGGTGGTCGGGCGAAAAATTCAGGAGCACGGCGATCCAGGGGTGGAAGGTCTCGACGCTCTCCAGTTGGAAGCTGCTCGCTTCGACGACGTGGATCGTTTCGTCGGTTGACTCGTCGACCTGTGCGCTCAGCGCCAGCCCGATATTGCCGCCGACCAGGACGTGATGCCCCCCTGCTTCGAGCATCCGGCCGGTCAGGGTCGTCGTCGTCGACTTCCCTTTCGTGCCGGTGATTGCGACGATGCGACCGCGCAGCCAGCGGGAGGCCAGTTCCATCTCTCCCATCACGGCAACGCCGGCGGCGCGTGCGGTCGCAATCGCGGACTGCGTCGGCGGCACACCGGGGCTGAGCACGATCAGGTCGGCCCCGAGCAGGGTGTCGGCATGATGGCCGCCGAGCTCGAGCGCCACGCCGGCGTCCCGCAGCTGCGCGTCCTCGTCGATGCGGTCGCGAGTGTCGGTCAGTGTGACGGCGGCGCCGCGGCGCACCAGGAGCTCCGCCGCCGCGATACCGCTACGCGCGGCGCCGACGACCACCACCCGCTTGCCCGAAACGGAGAATGAAGAGGACTCGGTCATCGCAATTTCAGGGTGGTGAGGCTGAACAGCGCGAAGATGATCGCGAGAATCACGAACCTCGCAATGACCTTCGGCTCGCTCCAGCCAATGAGCTCGAAGTGGTGGTGCAGAGGCGCCATGCGGAAGACGCGCTTGCCGGTGAGCTTGAAGGAGCCGACCTGCAGCACAACGGACGCGGCTTCGATGACGAAGACGCCGCCGACGATCACCAGCACGAATTCCTGCTTGATGAGGAGCGCGACCGTCGCGAGCGCGCCGCCGAGCCCGAGTGAGCCGACGTCGCCCATGAAGATATCCGCGGGATAGGAGTTGTACCAGAGGAATCCCAGGCTGGCGCCAACCAGGGCGCCGCCGAAGATGGTCAGCTCCCCGATGAGCGGCGAGACCGTCGCCAGCTGGAGATACTCGGCGAAGACGCGGTGTCCGCTGACGTAGGTCAGCGCGGTCAACGCGGTGGCGGCGACCGCGAACACGCTGATGGCAAGCCCGTCGAGGCCGTCGGTCAGGTTGACCGCATTGGTCCACGCCACGCAGACGAACGCCGCGAACAGCACGTAGGCCCAGCCGAGATCGGGAATTAGGCGCTTGAAGAAGGGGAACAGCAGGTGCGTGTTGTAGAGGTCGTAGCGGACCAGCGCCAGCAGCGCGATGCCAACGCCCACGCCGATTGCCACCTGCCAGCCCATCTTGTAGCGCGGCCACAATCCGTGATGGGAGCGGCGAACGATCTTCAGGTAGTCGTCAGCGAAGCCGACAGCGCCGAACGCGGTCGTCGCGATCACCGCGATCCAGATGTAGGCGTTGGTGAGGTTGGCCCAGAGCAGGGTCGGCACGATCGCGCACGACAGGATGAGCAGGCCACCCATGGTCGGCGTGCCGGCCTTGGCGCGGTGCGTCTGCGGGCCGTCCTGTCGAATCACCTGACCGATCTGGAATTCGCGCAGGCGCCGGATCAGCCACGGACCCAGGATCAGGCTGAGCGCGAGCGCCGTCACGCTCGCTCCGGCGGTGCGGAACGTGATGTAACGGAACACGTTGAGCACCGGGATCGCTGTGTGGAGCTGGCCGTAGAGCAGGTGGTACAGCATCAGGCGAACTCCGCCTTGAGGCGATCGACGACGACGTCCGTGCGGATGCCGCGCGAGCCCTTGACCAGGACGAGATCACCGGGCCGTACTTTCTGCTGCGCCAGGTCCGCCGCTTCGGCACTCGCCGGGACATGGATGACGGTCGAGGGCTCCATGCCGCCGAGGCGCGCCGCCTCCGCCATGCGGTTCGCCGGGGCGCCGCCGACGGTGATGAGCAGGCTGAGGCCTGCGTCCGCCGCGGCGCGCCCGCATTCCTCGTGCAGGCGATCCGAATGAGCGCCCAGCTCCAGCATCTCGCCGAGGACAGCAATCTTGCGCGCGCTTCCGGTGGCGGCGGCAACGGTGCCAAGCGCCGTCTTGAGCGCGGCCGGACTCGAGTTGTAGGAATCGTCGATCAAGGTAACGCCGCCCGGCAGCCGCAGCAGCTCGCCGCGGCGAGTCGCCGGCGACAGACTGGCAGCACGCTCCGCGATGTGCGCGATCGGCACGCCCATTTCGACCGCCACCGCCGCGGCGGCGAGCAGATTCAGCAGGTTGCCGGTGCCGAGGAGGGGCGTTTCGACGGCGACCTCGCCCTTTGGTGTCGACAGCGTCACCGCCATCCCGTCAAGGCCCCGGTGCCGCACGTGACTGGCGCGATAGTCGGCAGCGGCCGATATCCCGAAAGTCCGGACCCTGCCGCCGAACCGTCCGAGGCGCGCGCCGATCCGGACGTCGTCCGCGTTCGCCACGAGCAGATCGTCCGGACGCGCCTGCTCGAGAATTTCCGCCTTGGCATCGGCAATCGCGTCCAGAGACGCAAAGAATCCCGCATGCGCGTCACCGACGTTGGTCCAGACGCGAACCTCGGGCTCGGCGATGCCGACGAGAGTACGAATCTCCCCGGCATGGTTCATCCCGAGCTCGACGACAGCCACATCAGGCCTGGCGCGCAGCTCCAGCAGCGAGAGCGGCAGGCCGATGTGGTTGTTCAAGTTGCCGCTGTTGCGAAACACGGAGTAGGTGGCCGAGAGAAAGTCCGCGGTGAGCTCCTTGGTCGTCGTCTTGCCCGCACTGCCGGTGATCGCCACCACGGTCGCGCCCGAGCGGCGACGCACTGCGCGCGCGCCGTCTTGCAAGGCTTTCGTGGTGTCGGCCACCTCGATCAGGAGCGGCGCCGGCCCTCCCCTTCCTGCCTCAGGCAGAACCGGCGCCTTTGTCACCAGCGCACCAGCCGCACCGGCGGCGAGCGCGGCGGCGACGAACTCGTGCCCGTCGAACCGCTCGCCGCGAATGGCGACGAAGAGATCCCCCGGCGCCATGGCGCGCGTATCGATCGACCACCGCGCCACGCGGTCAGCGGCCTGTCCCGATATCACCCGGCCCCCGGTCGCTGCCGCAATCTCCGCGGCGCTGAGCGTGATCGGCTCCGTCACCGGTCACATCACCCGCGATCCGCTGCGACGACGCGCCAGCGCCGCCTGTGCAATCTCGACGTCGTCGAACGGCAACGTGCGGTCGCCGATCACCTGGTACTTTTCGTGCCCCTTGCCGGCGATCAACACCAGGTCGCCGGCCTTGGCGTCGCGCACCGCTTTTTCGATCGCTTCACGCCGGTCGAGGATCGCCAGCGACGGCGTGCCTTTCTGTCCCTTGGGGGCGATGCGGTCGGCCGGCATCACGATGCCTCGCCGGATCTCGTCGATGATTTTTTCCGGGTCCTCGCGGCGCGGGTTGTCGGAGGTGACGATCACGAGGTCGCTGAGCCGCGCCGCGACCGCGCCCATCAACGGCCGCTTGGTCCGATCGCGATCGCCGCCGCAGCCGAACACCGTGACCAGCCGGCCCGCGGCGAGGGGCCGAGCGGTCTCGAGCAGGTTGCGCAGCGCGTCATCCGTGTGCGCGTAGTCGACGACGATGCGCACGTCGTCGGCGTTGTCGGAGACCACCTGGAAGCGTCCGGGCACGTTGTCGAGATTGCGAATGCCCGTCTCGATGGCCGAGAACGGCACGTCGAGCGCCATGGCGGCCGCCGAGGCAGCGAGGATGTTGTACGCGTTCGGACGCCCGACCAGGAGCGAGCGGACGTGAAAGGTTCCGCGCGGCGTGCGGACGTCGAAGCTGAGGCCGTCGAGCGAAAACGACAAGGGGCCCGGCCGGACCTCCGCGGCGGCGTCAATGGCGTAGGTGACCGGCCGGCGCGACGCCGCGACGAGGTCGGCGCCTCGGCGGTCGTCCACGTTGATGACGCCGACCGCGCCGTCCGGCAGGATCTCGAAGAGCCGTCGCTTCGCGGTGAAGTAGGACTCCATGTCGCCGTGGAAATCGAGATGGTCCCGCGTCAGGTTGGTGAAGATTCCGGCGGCGAACCGCAGGCTGTCGGCGCGCCGCAACGCCAGCGCGTGCGACGACACCTCCATGACGCAGGCGCCGCAGCCCTCGGTGAGCATGTCGCGCAGCATCTGCTGCAGCTCCGGCGCCTCGGGCGTGGTGCGCGCTGCGTCCAGCTCGCGCGATCCGACGCGGTAGCCGATCGTGCCGACGCGCCCGCACTTGATACCGGCAGCTTCGAAGATTGAGGCGAGCACGTATGAAGTGGTGGTCTTGCCGTTGGTGCCGGTGATGCCGACGAGCGCCAGCGCCTCGCTGGGGTTGCCGAAGAACGCCGCCGCGAGTTCCGCCACTGCCGCGCGCGCGCTTGCCACCTGAATCCACGCGCCACTGAAACCCGCCGGAACGGCTGTCTCCGCGACGACGGCGATCGCACCGTTGGCGATAGCCTGTGGGACGAACCGCGCGCCGTCGGCGTTGGCGCCGCGCAGCGCGACGAACACGGCGCCGGGCGAGACGCGGCGCGAGTCGTAGGCGATGGAGGTTACCTCCGCATCGGCTCCGGGCCCGACGGACTCGGCAGCCGCCGGCGAGCGAAGCGAGACAGCCGCCAGCAGGTCGCGCAGTGTCACTGCGAGCCTCCGGCGGTCGCGGGCGCGCGGCGGTCGAGCGTCAGCGCACAGGCATCGCCACGCACGAGTACGGCGCCGGCGCCGGGGTTCTGCTCGACGACGAATCCGTCGCCCGTCATGCGGGCCGTCATGCCGATACGGGTCAAGGCCTTGAGCGCTTCGCGCGCGCTCAGGCCGTGCAAGTCCGGCATCAAGCCGTTGCGCGCCGGCTCGAGATCGGGCGACAGGACGCTGGCGGTGCGAACAGGCCGCGGTCCGACCTCATCGATCCGCGAAGGATCGTGGCGCGCCACCAGCACCGGCGGCGCCGGGTTCAGGTTTGGACCGATGCCGAGGTATGTGAGCGCGGCTTCGGCGATGCGCCGGAAGATCGGCGCCGAGACCGCGCCCCCGGTGTAACCGTTGCCATGCGGCGAGTCGAGTACGACGAGGATCGCGAGCGCCGGCTTGCGCGAGGGAATGAAGCCGACGAACGAGGCGTTGTAGTCGGACTTCTGGTAGTGCCCGTTGACGAGCTTCGCCGCCGTTCCGGTCTTCCCCGCAATCGTGTAGCCCGGAATCTGTGCCGCGCGCGCCGTGCCGCGCGCGACGACCTGCTCCATGATCGTCGTCATGACCGCCGCGGTCTCGGGACTGATCGCCTGGCGGACGTCCTTGTGCGGCACCTCGGTACGGCGTCCGTCGCGGATGAACGCACGCACCACGCGCGGCTGCGGCCGCAAGCCGCCGTTGGCCACCACGCTCGCCGCCGTCACCATCTGGAGCGGCGTGACGCCGACCTGGTAGCCCATCGACACGGACGCCAGGGCGCTGTCGTTCAGCTGCGCTGGATCCCACACGATGCCGGCCGTTTCGCCGCGGAAATCGGGCCCGAGGGTCTGGCCGAATCCGAACCTGCTGATGTAGTCACCCAGCCGCTGCGGGCCGAGCCGCAGGCCGACCTTGATGGCGCCGACGTTGCTCGACTTGACGATCACGTCGGTGAAGTCGATGGTGCCGTAGTGGTGGGTGTCGTAGATCGGCTTCCGCCCGGGAAAAGTGATCGACCCTGGACTGGTGTCGACCATGGCCCCTGGCGTGATGACGTGCTGCTCGAGCGCCGCAGATGCCGTCACGATCTTGAAGGTGGAGCCCGGCTCGTACAGGCTCTGGATGGCGCGGTTGCGCCGCGCGTCCGCGTCTGACTGGGCAAACGCATTCGGATTGAACGTCGGCCAGTTCGCCAGGGCCAGGATCTCCCCGGTCCGGGGATCCATGACGATCGCGGTTCCGGCCGCGGCGTGGTTCTCCCCGACGCCGACACGCAGCTCGCGCTCCGCGACGAACTGGAGGTATTGGTCGATCGTCAGCTCGAGGCCGGCGCCCGCCGTCGCGGGCCGTTCGACGCGGCTGAAGATCGCGTGCCGCTTGGCGTCCGTCTGGATCAGGACCTTGCCGTCTTTGCCGCGAATCTGCGCGTCGTACGCGGACTCGATGCCGCCAAGCCCGACGTTGTCCAGCCCCACGTAGCCGACGACGTGCGCCGCAAGCTCGCTGTTCGGGTAGTAGCGGCGACTCTCTTTCAAGAGCGTGATGCCGGGCAGACCGAGCGCGCGGACGCGCTTCGCCTCTTCGGGCGTGACCTGCCGTGCCAGGTACGCGAACGGCGCACGACGCGCCAGGTTCCTGGCGAATGCGCCGCGGCGATCCGCGGTGCAGTTGTCGAGGGCGGCGCAGACCCGCGCGGCGACGTCCGCCGGGTCGTCGACCTCCGTCGGTACCGCGGCGATGGTGTCGGCGTCGACGCTGTATGCGAGCAGGCGGCCCTTGCGATCGAAAATGTCACCGCGCTTGGCGGGCGGCACCACGGTGCGCATCTGCTGGCGATCGGCGCGGTTCATCAAGTCGGCGTGCTGCAGGACCTGCAGGTAGACGAGGCGAGCCTCGATGCCCGCGGTCCACAGCGCCAAGGCCGCGGCGCACACGCCGACGCGGGTGCGCACGGTGCTCCGCCACTCGAGCGGCGCCGGCTCGCGACGGTTCGCGGGCGCCGGCACGCTCTGGAGGCGTCCAATCAGCGACTGCAGCCTGG